>CALIMD010000132.1 GCA_938028645.1 uncultured Alphaproteobacteria bacterium | reverse complement strand
AGAGAATGCGTAACGATTATGAAGAAAAACTTAATAATGAACGCGCGCTAAATCAGGGCGCTCAAAGAGAATCAGAGGCCAATATTCAGGCTTTACGTGACACCATGGAAAGAATGCGTAACGATTATGAAGAAAAACTTGATAATGAACGTGCATCACATGGAGCGGCACAACGAGAGGCCGAGTCTAATATTCAGGCCTTGAGAAATACCACGGATAATATGAGAAACGACTATGAAGAGAAATTTGACCGGGAACGAGCAGAGCATGATACCAGTCGGCGGGAATCAGAAACAAGCATACAGGCACTAAGGGATACTATGGAGCGTATGCGTAACAATTATGAAGAGAAACTTGACCAGGAACGAGCTTCAAACGAAAACTCGAAAAGAGACTCCGAAGCAAGTATTCAGGCTCTTCGTGAAACCATGGATTTAATAAGAAAAGATTACGAAAAAAACTCTCCTGTAAAAAATGATGGATAAAACTACATATCTACTAATTTTAATATAAGCTTGCGTCAGATAAATCAGAGGTAAAAATAATGAAGGCCCCACCCGTCAAAACAAAATCAAAAAAAGCATCTAGAGAAAGCACACCAAAATCTGACCTCAATACGAAAAAGGTAGATATAGCTAGTGATTTGTCGCGCCTTGGATCTTTTGACGAAATTTTAGAATATTTAATTACGCATGTTACTACGACTATCGGGGCAGAGAGAGGTAGTTTATTCCTGCATGATCCGGCTGTCCATCAGCTATACACTCGAGTAGCCCTAGGAAATCTGTCACGGGAAATCAGAATAGACGAACAATCAGGGATAGCCGGCTGGGTATTTAAAAACGGGGAGCCTGTAATTGTAAACGATCCATACAATGATGCACGTTTCAATCAAGAAGTAGATGAAAGAACAGGGTTCACCACTGACAGCATAGCCTGTGTTCCAATATTTACCTTCGGAGAGACCCCAATTGGCGTATTACAAGTTCTAAATAAACAAGATGCCAAATTTTCGGAAGACGATATCGACGCGATCAAATTGGTGGCCTCACAATGTGCTTCAACTTTAAATACCTATGCCTTGACAGAACGAATGGAAGCTCAGAAACGGCGCGAAGCCGAATTCATGACATTGGTTTCCAAACTAACAACCGAATTGGATTTATCTCGTCTTTTGAATCATGTGGTAGACGCGGCAACCGAAATGCTAAATTGTGAAAGAGCTACTGTATTTCTCAACGACGAAAAGACTGATGAGCTATTTTCGATGGTTGGAGCAGGTTTAGGCGCCTTTGAGATTCGTCTGCCTAATAGTGCCGGAATATCTGGGGCCGTTTTTCAATCTGGTGAAAATGTGAATATTCCGCATGCCTATGCCGATCTCCGTTTTAACCCCGGTTTCGACAAACAGACAGGTTTTTTCACTCGATCTGTTTTATGTGTACCCATTCTAAATAAACACGGTAAACGTATTGGTGTTACTCAGGCTTTGAATAAAATCGGCGGGCCGTTTACAGAAGAAGATGAGAACAGGATACAGGCATTTACTGCGCAAATTTCTGTAGGTTTAGAAAATGCAAAAATGTTCAATGATATGCAAGCGGTAAAAAACTATAATGAAGCTATGCTTCAAAGTATGTCCAACGGCGTTATAACTGTGGATGAGACAGGAAATTTAAAGAGTCTTAATAAGTCAGCTGAAGATATAATTAAAATTAGCGCGGAGGATAACTTAGGCAAACCATTGTCAGAAATATTAGGAGAAAAAAACGAATGGCTGGTTAAGGAAATAGCAAAAGTTCGAGAGACGGGTTCAACGGAAAATTTGGAAGACGCTGACTTATACACTGGGCAAGGCGAATTAGTCTCCGCTAATATAGCACTCCAACCCATGATATCCGGAGAAGGAGAAACGATAGGCGCGCTTATGCTTGTCGAAGATATATCTAGCGAAAAACGCGTAAGATCTACTATGTCACGATATATGGATCCGCAGTTAGCTAATCAACTCCTAGAAGAGGGCGATGGCCAAGCCATGCTTGGTGGGCAAGCAGCAGAAGCAACGGTTTTATTCACGGACATAAGAAGCTTTACGACGATAGCAGAGTCGCTCGGCCCACAAGCAACTGTTTCAATGTTGAATGAATATTTTGAAATAATGGTTGCTTGCATTTCTGACGCCGGAGGGATGCTCGATAAATTTATAGGGGATGCCCTTATGGCGGGATTTGGTGTTCCTTTACCCAGTGATGATGCGCCTGATGCTGCTGTAAAGTCAGCAATTTCGATGATCTCACAACTCCGTGACTGGAATGCAGGTAGGCTTGCGGCAGATAAACCAGCAATTAATATGGGCGTAGGAGTTAATACAGATAATGTAGTAACAGGAAATATAGGCTCTTCTAAACGTATGGACTTTACTATGATTGGTGATGGGGTAAACCTGGCAGCCCGGTTGGAAGGCAGTTGCAAAACGTACGGAGCACAAATTATAATTTCTGAATTCACACAGAGTAAATTAAAAGGAATTTATGCACTCCGAGAATTAGACAGAATAGTAGTTAAAGGAAAAACTGAACCTGTTTCAATATTCGAGGTATTAGATTTTCATGATGACGAAACATTCCCAGCACGTATGGATGTTGTCGGTCATTTTTTGGAGGGTTTGAACCACTACCGCTCTACGAATTTCGATGATGCAATAAAATCATTTTCTGCGGCGTTAGCAGCAAACGATACTGATGTTCCCAGCCAATTATATATCGACCGTTGCAATTTATTTAAAGAAACTCCGCCCCCAGCTGGCTGGAGCGGAGAATGGGTCATGACGGAAAAGTAGTAAGTAGGATGGGCAAAAATTAACAGACCTGACCTTTTTATTAAGATCTCTCAAACATCCTTTGTTTTATCTAATTACTCATGCCGATCTGAGTATCTCTGGCGTCATAAATACAAGACCGCTTTGATGCCCATGCAATTCACATAATTCGTAAACCGCATCAAAAACTTTATCTTTTGCTTCTTTTTCTACGATGATACTAAGGATCGCCGCCTCACCAAAATCGCCAAACTGTTTCTCTTCAAACAAATCACTTGACCTGCCGGTTTCAACAGTAACGCTTTTAACGCCATCAAACTCATTCATGGCTTCTAAAACCTTCTGCCCAAAATCTTTTTGAAGTAGAGCTCCTATCTCGACAGTCATATCCTTATTCCTCAAGCAATCTCTTTAAGAACAGATTCTGGTATATAAGTCGCAACTCTTTCCAGTTTAGTCATGAACATTATGCCCTTACCAGGTGTATCTAATCCGCCAGCAAGATACATAGCTTCAAAAACTCTATCCGCCTGTTCCTCGGAAACAATAATTCTAATCACTTCTTTTTGTTCATCTATGGTAACGCCAAGGAGCCCCATACGTTCTCGGATACCTGTACCACGAGCGTAGCTTATGGTTGCTCCTTGTGCCCCACAATTCTTAGCCGCGTCTAAAACATTTTCTGCGAGCCCCGTCTGTAAAACACAGGTTATTAAGTTCGCTTCTGATAGATAAGTAACGTTTCTTCCAGCCATATTTAATATCCTTATTTTAAAGTATTATTTAACTCTCGTTGGTAACTTTGGATCCTTGAGTAAACTGAATAACTAACCCCATTGTTAAGACAGCGACGATTGGGCAAATGCTAGCAAGGGATAAAATACCAAACCCCTCAACTGCTGAAACTGCATTTCCTAGCCCAAGTCCCATGGCAAGCACCAACGGCACAGTCACAGGACCAGTGGTAACTCCTGCACTATCCCAGGCTACATTAACGAACTCTTCGGTAGAAAGAACAGTCATTATAATTCCAATGGCATAAAGAGGCAGAAGCATCATCATCAGATCAAGATGGAAAATTAGTTTAGCGACGCCAAGAGCTATACCAACTGCCACACCAATAGCGACACTGTACATTAGCATCGACTTCTTAAAAGCCCCATTTGTCAATTCTTGAACCGTTAACCCTAATGCGTTCAAAGCAGGTTCAGCCAAAGTAGAGCCAAATCCCAATAGAAATGCAAAACCGATGCAAATGACAAACCCTATTAATTCTGGATAATGAGGGGAATGTTCAACAATATCCAGAGGCATGAAAGCGGCAGGTAATGCTTCACCAGTCTGAGTTCCAATAGCGCCTAAACCATAGGTCAAGCCCACATTAAAAATGCACATCCCCAAAATTGATAAGGTCAAACCATAGAATGTTACCATTCTATTAGGAAGTGTTGCTTTGAGTATAACAAACAAAACAAACATCAAAAACAGGACCAGAGGCAGGATAGCGCGAACACCGAGCACGATTTCTACTAATGGAGTTTTATCCCACGCGGTTAATTCCACTTGGGTGCTTGAGGACACTGTCTGGGACGCTGCTATGATTTGTTCAGGACTTACTTGAAAAGATACAAAAATCGATAGTATTAAAACGGCTAGTATTGGGAATAAAGAGGCAAGCGTCACTACACCAAAACCAGATAAAGAAGAGTTTCCTTTACCTGCAGCGTTGGCTATGCCTATCCCCAAAGATAATACCAACGGTACAGTAACCGGACCAGTTGTCACCGCTCCACAATCCCAGGCTAGACCAAGAATGCTGACTAAATTTGGGTCGTTCCACGCATAAAAGGAGAGCAACGCTACGGGTGTTAATGCACAATAAATCATTGGTTTAAGGGACCAGCCCTTTACGAAACGCACGGTCCCTAATATTGCCGCGAGTCCGACACCAGCTCCAACCATCAGAACCAGAGGCAAGGTCCAGTTATTTAGCAATTCAAATAAATAAGGCGCTTTTCTAACGTCAACCGAAGCCCCAAATGCCTGGAGGGCACCAATAGCTGGTTCAGCAAACGTAACTCCAACACCTAAAATACCGATAATTATATAAACGACGGTCATTGAAGCCTTTTTTGGTAGATTGTCTCCAATGATCTTACCAAAAGGCATGAGCCCGGTGCTGAGACCTTCCATAAAAACAGCTAGTCCTACCATGACAGCTGCCAACCCTATGCATAACGACACCGCTTGATCTATAGGTTGTCGCAAAACCAAGACTTGGAAAAGTATCAAATACACCGCCAATGGAACAACGGCTTTGATTTGATCCATAATTCGAACATAACTGTACGGGCCAACCAAGTTTCCCGCGCTTTTGAGCGTCATTTCAATCTTTTTTGGCTTTAAAGCGTCAGGATCGCCCTCTACTGGTTTAGGCGTTAACAGATTGTAACTTACAGTTTTGTGTCTCACATTTGTTTGTGCAAGATATTGCGAGTACCGCATGCTCTGACTCCATAACTACCCGAAATTACAGTTAAACATAAATAAAGTAGACTAAAAACACAATAATAACCCATAAAAGTCTAACTTACTAAATATTTTTTATTTACCGTTTCTCCGTGAACAAAATATTTTATTTATCATCTTACATTTAAATTACACTAAATCTCCAACCTCTGGGGACAGCACCAACTTATGTAGATCAGGCCTCAATAATAAATTTTAATTTGGTTTTTTCATTAGTTTGAAAATGGTTGCTATTCCGTAAAGCGACAACAAGAAAACAATTGGTGACAGCGCCAAAATAAAAAGACCACTAAGCCCAGGGGAGTCTGAAAAGAATGCAATAGATTTTAGAACTTGTCGAAGATGGGAATCAGCAAAAAAATATAACACCATCAGAGCTAAAACCAGAGTGCTCAAACTGCAGATAATGTAAAACCAAAACTTACCCAAAGGCATATTACTCAAGAGGCGGCACCTCCCCAATCATAGGGTCGATTGGTAATTTAAGATCCAAACCTAGAATTTCTTCAAACAGCAAACCGGCTCTTAACAAGGATGCCTCTCCCCTCGGGGCTCCAACTAATTGAAGCCCAACCGGTCGGTTATACTGGTCAAACCCGCAAGGCATTGAAAGGGCAGGTGAAGCAGATAGTGTCACAGCTCCCGTAAGTGTGGAGGCCGCCATATAATGTTCAAGCCTTTTCCCCGCTATAGAGGTGGGATGACGCAAATTTACATCAAAAGCTGGTGTATTTGCCCCAGGTGTCACAATAATATCATAAGTAGTAAAAAGATTATTAAATGTAGTGTAAAGAGATCGCCTCGCTCTTTCCGCTTTCGCCAGTTCTGATGTAGTTTGGCTAAGACCTAATTCAGTATTCCAGATTATATCTTTTTTTATTTTTGACCTGTGTTTTTGAATTTCAAGCTCACGATCTATGACAAATTGCTGAGATCTTAAAGCTAGGAAAGTTCCTTCCAAATCATCAATATCAATCGTTATTTCATCTACTTCGACGCCGCAGTCTTGGAAATATTTCATTGAAGAACGGGTTATTTCAATAGTCTCTTTGTCAACTGGAGAGCCTCCGATAGTTGCAGCATAGGCTATCCTCTGAGGTATGGGCTGTTTGTGCAAGGAATCGCTGTAAGACATACTCGGTTGATCGAATGTCATTGGATCTAGGGGACAAAAGCCCGCCATAACATCAAGAAATAAAGCTAAATCTGTAACGTTTCGCGCCATGGGTCCTTGCACCGATAATGGGGAAAACAAGGTATCAACCGTTCCCCTCGTAACCCTACCGGGAGATGGCCGAAGACCAACCACAGAACAATACGTTGCGGGGCGCCTAAGACTGCCACCGTGATCGCTACCATGCGCTAGCCAAACTTCACCAGAAGCCAGCGCCGCTGCGCCACCGCCGGTTGAGCCAGCTGGGGTTAAAGAAGTATTCCATGGGTTTCGTGTTTTACCGAAAACTTCGTTAAAGGTTGAACCCCCTGCTCCAAATTCTGGAGTATTCGATTTTGCTATCACAATCGCCCCCATCGCTTCTATCCTCTCAACTAAAGGATGTGACTTCTTAGGTATGTGATTCGCGTAAATTGGCGACCCATAGGTTGTTCGCACACCCGCTACGTCAGTGAGGTCCTTAATGGCAACAGGCAATCCCGCTAACCAGCACGGCGGATAGTTTTGTTTCTTATCCTTAGCACTCATCAGCCGCTTAGCATGATCTCGGGCGCGTTCCAGGCACAATGTAGGAAGCGCATTAATAGCCGGCTCAACTTCTGAGATTCTTTTCTCTGCTGCCCCTATCATATCGAGGGGGGAGATTTCACCCGATCGTAATTTTTGAACTGCATCAGAAGCAGTTAATTGGATAAGTTCATCGATCATATTCAGCTCACGAGTTCAAAACATTTAGTATAAAACTTGTTTTTACACTCAGACATTTTTCAAACCAAGTAGAAATATCAAAAAGAAAATCACACAAATAACTTTCAATATGAACGAATGAAAAACGAAATTGACTATTAACGCAGTTCTTACCGAGAAAAGAATATTATGAATATCAGTATAGATATACCAAACAATGTCTAAATGACTGGCTGCATCTATTCTCATATTATTTTTTTGGTTGAGAGCCGTTACTTGCGTTGACGATATGGTCGCATTTTTATAAAACAGTATTACAAAAAATTATTAGTAACGGACTAAAAAAATGGCTATTCGTCAATTCATCAGAGACGCTTTTAAATGCGATGAACTGGTTCATCAGTTTAAGGTCGTTGATGTTGAGGACGGCTTGCTTAAAACTGGCTCGGAGAAAGAAGTCAGTGAGAATAAGCTGTATACTGATAGATACATAATTGAAGAAGCAAAAAACCGGTTGGAGTTAACCAATAAGAAAAT
>CALIMD010000131.1 GCA_938028645.1 uncultured Alphaproteobacteria bacterium | reverse complement strand
GATAGAATTGGATACATTTCTGGAGATAAAAAAGTATTATTCGTCAGTAATCATCTATCTTATTTTGATATAATTATTCTTGGATCACTTATTCCAGGAAGGTTTATCGCAAAATCAGAAGTTGCTAACTGGCCAATCTTTGGTTTTTTATCCAAAATCACTCGCACTATCTTTATTAGACGAGACCGCAAAGCATCCAATGAGCAAGTAAGATTAATTAAAGAACAGCTAGATCGTTGCGAAAAATTAATTTTATTTCCAGAAGGCACTAGTTCTGATGGAAGACGGGTTTTACCATTTAAAAGCCCTTTATTTGATGCAGCTATGCTTACAAATTCAATAGTCCAACCCATTACCATTCGTTATACTCATTTGAATGGGATACCCATTGGTTATTCTAGTAGGTCGCTTTTTGGCTGGTATGGAGATATGGACTTGCGCCCCCATCTATGGAATGCTTTATCGCTAGGAATTTTCACGATCGAGATCGTATTTCATAAGCCAATCAGGGCCAATCAGTTTTCAAACAGAAAGAAACTCGCTGTATATTGTCAAAAAACAGTTGCAAAAGGGCTATAACTGATTATACGCAGGTTGACTTGATTTAGTGCGATGATAGTCTGCATTTGTTTCAATAGTTTTTTAAGAAAGTTAAACTGTTTTGAACTTCATTCATCCCTCGTGTGCAACATAATGGCTAGTTCTGGTGTTTTAGAAAATCCAACAAGAAATAAGACATTATTTATTAAAACCTATGGCTGTCAGATGAACGCATATGACTCTGATAAGATGGCAAAACTGCTGGAGCCACTGGGTTTTATTTTAGGCAACAATGCTTCAAATGCTGATTTAATAATACTAAACACCTGCCATATCCGTGAAAAAGCTACAGAGAAAGTTTTTTCAGAACTGGGTCGATTGCGTAAATTGAAGATGGAAGGGTTCAAAAATGGTAGGAACGTGCTTCTTGCAGTTGCCGGATGCGTCGCACAAGCTGAGGGGAGTGAAATTATAACGCGAGCTCCTTATGTAGATTTGGTCTTTGGTCCACAGACGTATCACAGATTGCCAAACATGGTTATGGAGGCAACAAACTCTCGACAAAAGAGTGAGGTAAATGGAGCCGGCATTATCGATACCGATTTTCCTGTTGAAACCAAGTTTGATTACCTACCAACGGATACTACATCGTCAACGAGTGCCTTTTTAAGTATACAGGAAGGATGTGATAAATTTTGTTCTTTTTGTGTTGTTCCTTATACCCGTGGGACAGAGGCGTCTAGGCCTGTCGAGCAAATACTTCACGAAAGTATAAACTTAATCAAAGCTGGGGCAAAAGAGCTTGTATTATTGGGGCAAAATGTGAATGCATATCATGGGCTCTCTAAATCTGGCAAAGAGTGGTCGTTGTCCCGGTTAATTAGAGAACTAGCGGAGATCGATGGATTAGCTCGAATTCGCTACACAACCTCCCACCCGAAAGATATGGATCATGAACTTATAATGGCCCATGCGGAAGTTCCTCAGTTAATGCCATATTTGCATTTACCAATCCAAACTGGGTCTGATCGAATGCTAAAAGCTATGAATAGAAAGCATGATGTAGCTTTCTATGTAAAAATTATCGAAAAACTTAGAGCAGCCCGTCCCGATATAGCCTTATCATCAGACTTTATTGTTGGACATCCCGGGGAAACTGATAATGACTTCGCGGACACAATTCGCCTTATAATGGAGATCGGTTACTCACAAGCCTATTCATTTAAGTACAGCCCGCGTCCGGGAACACCTGCCTCTAACCTTGAACAATTATCCGATGCGACTAAGTCCGACAGACTACAAACCCTTCAACAACTACTTAATGAGCAGCAATTCTCGTTTAATATGCAATGTATTAATACATCCCAGAAAGTCCTAGTGGAGAGGCGACGCGACCGTGATGGCAGGTTAACTGGGAGAACCCCATTCATGCAAAACGTCAGCTTTGATGGACCAATTCGATTGTTAGGTGAGCTAATCGATATCAATGTTGAACAAGCAACTGAAAAAAGTCTATTCGGCAGAGTTGCGATCAAAGAACAATGTAGTGGTCATTTGATAATGAATAAAAATTATTCTGAAGGAAGGAAACACGCTTGAACGTCAAGTCAGTTGGCAACTATCGGTTAAATCTCGATTTTGACAATTATAAGCTTTTGCCATTATTATTTGGACAGCATGACTGTAATCTGGCTCGAATAGAACAAAAACTTCATGTTTCCTTAGCCTGTTTCGGAAGCATAATAGAAGTGAGTGGAAATCAGGTGGACACGGAGAAGGCAAAGGTAATTTTAGAAACTCTTTATCAAAAGCTTGAGTCATCCGAAAACGATCAAATGTTAGAAACAAGTATCGTAGATGCAGCCATCAAATGGGTTGAGAAGACGGCGAATAAGGCCAGCGACATAAAATTAGCTGATTTTAATGATTCTTCATCAATATTGACCACTTGGAAACGAAAAGTAGCTCCACGCTCTCCAAATCAGCATTATTATATAAAATCACTGATGCAAACTGAACTGGCTGTGGGTGTAGGTCCAGCCGGAACCGGGAAAACTTATCTAGCCGTTGCAGTAGCGGTCGCCATGTTGAAAAATCGCCAAGTTGAACGATTAATTTTATCACGACCCGCTGTAGAAGCTGGGGAACGGCTTGGTTTTCTACCTGGGGACCTAAAAGATAAAGTGGACCCATATCTGCGGCCACTCTATGATGCGTTGCATGATATGATGCCAGGGGACCAAGTGGAACGACTTATAGAAAATGGTGAGATTGAAATCGCACCTTTGGCTTTCATGAGAGGAAGGACACTCGCAAACTCTTACGTCATTTTAGATGAGGCTCAAAATACCACGCCAGCGCAAATGAAAATGTTTTTAACAAGGATGGGAGAAAACTCCCACGTTTGCATCACGGGTGATTTATCTCAAATAGACCTGCCAATCGGCGCTAAATCAGGACTTAACGATGCTCTCGAAATTCTTAGAACGATACCAGACGTAAGCATCACAGAATTCTTTGCATCTGATGTGGTTCGCCACCCAATGGTAACAAAAATTGTCAATGCATATGACCAGCGAGAAGGCAAACAGTTTTACAAGGTACCCGCACAATGACTCGTCTCAGTAGGTTGACTTGTCCCAAAAACCTCTAACACGGGTGGCTAGATGATCAATACCACTGTTGAGATTACTGTAGATTGCAAAGAATGGTATCTCGTCGACGGCAATATAGAGGGAATTTGTCAAAAAACTGTCACTACGGTATTTGAAAACCAAGTAGCTCCATTCAGTTCGTCCAAAAGGGAGATTGGTCTATTGTTAACAACAAATGACCGGATGCTTGATTTGAATAAGTTGTACAGAAAAAAAGATGCGTCAACTAATGTCTTATCTTTTCCAAGCGGGTCTCAACACTTTGATGGAATACCATTTTTTCTTGGTGATATTGCTATAGGGTACTCAATCACTTTAGAGGAAAGTATTCAGGCTAATCTAACTTTCCTAAACCACATGCAACATTTATTAGTGCACGGTTGCTTACATTTACTTGGATTTGATCACGAAAAAACTAACGAAGCGGAAGAGATGGAGAGAATTGAGATTAAAATTCTCAAAACACTCAATATAGACAACCCTTATGATTTATCAGCCCGTGAAAATATCAATTTATGAAAACAGTACAGAGATTTAGTCGCTTTACGATACTTTAAATCCGCTAACTATTTAATGGACCTAAAACATTGAGGTTTTTTGAAAAAATAAATAATTTTTGGCCGGGGAGAAAATTTTTCAAACCACAAAATGCTGATATTGTTCGTGGAACTCTAGAAGAGTTAATTGATGATGATGAGACTCATGTCGACAGCGATAGTCATGAAAGAACACTTCTTAGGAATGTTTTAGATTTGCGTGATATCACTGCATGGGATGTGATGGTGCCACGTGCAGATATCACCGCAATAGACGTGAAAACACCTATTCCAGAACTTGTCTCTGAAATGGTGAAAATGGCACACTCCCGATTACCTGTGTATCGAAACACCTTAGATGAAGTTATAGGTATGGTTCATATAAAAGATGTTTTGGCTCAACTAAATTCAACAAAGAAAATGGGCCTATCTGACCTTATCCGAAAAGTTTTATTTGTTGCTCCCTCGATTAGAGCTCTCGACCTTTTGCAAGAAATGAGAATGACTAGATTACATTTAGCATTGGTTGTTGATGAGTTCGGCGGAATAGACGGTTTAATTACAATAGAAGATTTAGTCGAGGAAATCGTTGGCGAAATAATCGATGAGCATGATGTTGAAGAAGGACCAAAAATAATTAATCAGTCAGATGGTACGGCCATTGCTAACGCCAGAGCTACAGTGGAAGAATTGGAAGAGTTGTTTGGACCTGTATTGAATGCAGAAGAAAAAGAGGAAGCAGAAACACTAGCTGGCCTCATTTTTAGCATAACTGGCCGAATAGCAAAACGAGGTGAGATTATCCGTCATAGAACTGGTTTAGAATTTGATATTATAGAAGCTGATCCTAGACGCTTGAAAACGGTTAGAGTTCGGCGCCCCCCCGAGAGTCTGCCCTCTGAATAAATGGGTTAGTAATGATGCATAGTAAATACCGCATAGGCATCAGCTATTTTCTAACGGGCTGGCGTCAAAACATAACTATTGTATTACTGGGGATGATTGCTGCTACTGCCCTGCCTCCATGGTTCTTTTCACCTGGAATTTTTTCGTTCGCTATGTTAGGGTTTCTTTTAACTAAAAGCACAGGATTAATTGAAGCGGCCCGCGTGTCATGGCTCTTTAGTTTTGGTTTTCACTTAATAGGTATCCATTGGGTATCAAATGCTTTTTTAGTCGATAGTGATCAGTTCGGGGTTTTCATTCCCTTTGTTGTTGTTGGGTTACCAGCAGTGTTAGCTCTCTTTCCCGCGGTGATTTTGAGTATTTTTCCTTTAATGCGGAGATCACCGTCGTTGGATATAGTCACCATAGCGATTTTGTGGTCAATTTCCGATTTTGCAAGAGGCAAGCTATTCACAGGCTTTCCCTGGAACTTGATGTCTTATACGATATCATTTTCAGAAAACTTGAGTCAGATAGCTTCAGTTTTTGGAGCATATGGCCTGAATGTTCTTGTTATTTTTGTTGCCTTAGCTCCATCAATACTTTTGAGAAAACGATTTTACAGAACAAAATCTTCATTCTTTATTCTTTTTTCTTGTTGTTTTATTCCTTTGGCTATGGAACTTGGTGGCATGCTGAGGTTGCAAAATAGTAATGAGGAATTTGATCGAAACACAATAATAAGAATTGTTCAAGCGAATATCCCGCAAAGTGAAAAGTGGGATCCTAAGCTAAAGTTTAAACACATTTCGAAATATCTGAGGTTAAGTAGTTTACCAATTAGTTCTGAGCTGCCAGAAAGCTCTCCTATTAATATGATCATATGGCCCGAAACAGCTATACCTGCGTTTATAGAAAACGATCAAAAATTGCGAAGATTAATAATGACTGCGATTGACGAGCCATCCATACTTATCACCGGTGGCCCTGCCATTGCCGTTCAAAAACCAATTAAGTTACACAATAGCTTTTTCGTTATGTCTCAGACAGGCAATGTCGCCGCTCGCTATGATAAAATTAAACTAGTCCCTTTTGGTGAATACGTGCCATTCAAAAAGTGGTTTCCTATCCCTCGATTAGTTGAGAGCTTAGCCGATTTCCAAGTTGGCACTAACCCTAAATTTATTGATGTTCCCTCGATCGGTAAAATAGCTCCTTTAATTTGTTATGAGATTATCTTTCCTGGAGAGATATTCAATGGGAAAAAAGAAAATAGAGTCAAACTCATTATTAATCTAACCAACGACGCCTGGTTTGGAACTGGTGCCGGGCCCAAGCAACATTTAGAAATTGCTAAAATGCGGGCAATCGAGGAAGGTATTCCCTTAATTAGATCTGCTAACACCGGTATATCCGGGTTTTATGATGCATACGGCAGAACAATGGGAGAAATAAACCTTAATCAGACTGGCGTCCTAGATAAACACTTAGCCGCACCAACATTATCACCTACAATTTATAGTTTATTTGGGGATTGGATTTATTTACTTTTAATCTCTTCTTTCATTATAATTGTTCATTTTAAGAGAAATAGTGAGATTTAAGTTTACAAAAAACTTAATTCCTATTGACCTTTTAGGTACTGAACTAATACGAGTAATAGAAAACTATATTACTGAATGGGGAGCGCTTATGGCTCAAGAAAATTTCATTTTTACGAGTGAGTCGGTTTCAGAAGGGCACCCCGATAAGGTTTGTGATAGAATTTCAGATACCGTAGTCGATTTATATCTTAAGGCAGACAAAAATAGCAGAATAGCGTGCGAAACGCTATCAACAACAAACAAAATAATCCTGGCGGGAGAAATACGAGGACCCTCCGATATTACCCATGACATAATAACTAAAGCGGTAAGGGAAGCTGTTCGAGAAATTGGTTATGAGCAAGATGGTTTCCATTGGAAAAATGCAGAAATCATTATTCTTTTACATGAACAGTCTAGTGATATCGCACTTGGTGTAGACTCCACTGGTAACAAAGATGAGGGGGCAGGCGATCAAGGCATAATGTTTGGTTACGCTTGCCGGGAAACAGAAACACTTATGCCTGCACCGATACAATATTCACATTCTATTCTTCGTGAAATGGCCGACGCACGTAGGTCAGGGAAAATTGTCG
Source organism: uncultured Alphaproteobacteria bacterium (assembly GCA_938028645.1). Taxonomy (GTDB): domain Bacteria; phylum Pseudomonadota; class Alphaproteobacteria; order Thalassobaculales; family Thalassobaculaceae; genus UBA7326. Next base: position 843 of record CALIMD010000131.1, on the reverse strand, counting down.
GTTTAGGGCCGGATTCCAAAAGTCAAGTGAGCCTTCGATACGAAAATGGGAAACCAGTGGGGGCAACTTCGGTGGTAATTTCAACACAACATGACGAAAGCTTAGATCAAGTGGAGATCAGGGAGCTAGTGCGCCCATTCGTTGAACGTGTATTACCAGACGGTTGGATGTGCCCCGAAGACGAATTTTACGTCAACCCAACAGGTCGATTTGTTATTGGCGGCCCTGACGGTGACGCCGGTCTGACAGGAAGAAAAATCATAGTTGATACCTACGGTGGTGCAGCGCCCCATGGCGGAGGAGCGTTCTCCGGAAAAGATCCTACAAAAGTTGATAGATCAGCCGCATATGCAGCGCGATGGGTGGCAAAGAATGTAGTTGCGGCAAACCTAGCTGACAGGTGCACCATACAACTCTCATACGCTATCGGCGTAGCTAAGCCACTCTCCATTTACGTAAATACTTATGGAACAGGGAGGGTTTCCGAAGAAAAACTAGGTAGATATTTACACAATATAGTTGATTTATCACCAAGAGGCATAAGAGAACGATTAGGGCTAAGTCGACCAATATATGCGCGAACCGCGGCTTATGGCCACTTTGGCAGGGAACCCGAATCCGATGGTGGATTTTCTTGGGAAAAACTAGATTTGGTTGCTGAATTAGAAAATTTCAAAACATAAATATTAATAAATTGAACAAAATACGGCTGGAAGAATTGTCTTTAGAAAAACACCCTGTCATTTTCAGAGGACGTCGACGTGGCAGAAAACTGCGTCCTAATATGGCCAGTCTACTTGAGAATGATTTACTAGACTTACAAATTAACTCATCCGATAAGGC
>CALIMD010000130.1 GCA_938028645.1 uncultured Alphaproteobacteria bacterium | reverse complement strand
AGTATCGTTGGTGATGCAAGAAGTACTTAAAAATCAATAAAATAGTTTAGATTTTTTAAAAGCAAATAGCTAAATTCCTGACCCAGTCAAATTTGTGGTCAATTCTAAGGATCGGAGATCATTATTGTATTTTTTAAAGCTCTGATACGACACTTAATCTTTCAAACTAAGAACTGGTTTGAAAAATAATATCGGCGTATCATTATCTAAATTGAAATGACCTATCACACGGTCTCGAATAGTAAGTTTGTCACCTAACCATCTACCAATCGCTCTGGGACCTTCATCCAAATCAACCGTTACCAAAGTATAAGGCAATTCTTCTTTGAATGCTGGGTGGAACGCATGATGCACAATTGTCCAACTATGGATACTTCCGCGACCACTCGCTACAATCCACTCGGTTGCATTACTGTAACACTGGTCGCAAATCAGACGAGGGTAGTGACGCAAGGCAGAGCATGAACCACATTTTTGTATCAGCAGTTGCCCATTGGCAGCCGCCTTCCAATAAGGGCGTGAGACATCATTATCTGGAGGTTTTGGTCTTACCGTCAATTCCGACATTTTCATTCCCTACGCATAATAGCAAGACCGCCATCACCTAAATCACCGTAACCGGTCACCACACCAATTTCAGCATCTTTCACTTGAGCCTCCCCAGCATTACCGCGCAACTGACGCGTTAATTCCACAATGTGGTTAAGCCCCCAAACATGAGCTTGAGACAATAGGCCCCCATGAGTGTTAGTAGGTAAAGAACCCCCTGGCCCTATTCGTCCCCCTTCAACAAAAGGGCCACCCTCTCCTTTAGAACAAAAACCCATATCTTCAAATTGCCGGATAACTGCATAAGTAAAACAATCGTAAATTTCGGCAACATCTATATCCGAGGGTTTTACACCTGCCATCTCAAATGCCCTGGGGGCTGCCTTGGCTAAACCAAGACTGGTCATGTCAGCTCGTTGTGTTATAGACGCTGGGGAGTCGGGATGTCCTGCCGCGACACCTGAAATAAAAACTCGCGGCTGGCGTAAATCGGCGGCACGTTCTGCCGCGGAAAGAATAATTGCGGCCCCACCGTCGCTTTCGAGCGAGCAATCAAACAAACGAAAAGGATCCGAAATCATACGGGAGTTACGATGATCCTCCAACGTTATTGGTTTTTTCATAATAGCATTTTCGTTCATTATTGCGAACTCACGATGCGCCACTGCAACAGCTCCAAACTGCTCTACGGTCGTGCCATAAAGTTCCATATGACGACGAGCCATTGGAGCATAAATCTGGGCAGGAGCGCTATTACCCATAGGGTGTTCAAATTCTGTTACATAATGAAACTGGGGCATATGATGAATTCGCGCCCCTGCTTTATTGTTGGAAGCCGTCACACTACGTCCAAAAGTAATCAAAATATGATTGCAAATCCCACCAGCTATTACTGCAACAGCTGTTTGTAGAGCAATCGCCGGACTAGCTCCGCCATGCGGTATAAGCGCTGAAAACCGCAAATCAGGTATGCCAAAATTATCGACAAAATCCTCTGCAGTACCGCTAACAATGCCAATTGGAATTACACCGTCTATGTCCTTTGGCGTTAAACCAGCATCGGTTATAGCTCGCAAGGATGCTTCTATTTGCAGTTCAAAAGCTGTTTTAGTCGATCCGCGTTCATAGCGCGTTTCCCCAACTCCAGAAACACAAGCTTTATCAGATAACATTATGCAACCTTCCTTTAGCTCTCTTGGCGCTTCATTTTGGCCTGTTTTGGCAACAACGAATTAGCTATTATTTGTTTCATTACCTCTACTGTTCCACCGCCAATACGCGACATGCGAGCATCTGCGAAAGCACGCGCAATTGGATATTCCCACATATATCCCCAACCACCAAAAAGTTGCAAACAGCGATCCATCACCTTCCCTTGTAGTTCAGTGGTCACGAGTTTTGCAGCCGCCGCATCTGTAGCATCAAGCTGCCCATGCAAATGTAACTCCGTACAGCGATCAATGAATACCCGTTGGGTCAAAACTTCAGCATGCATCGCAGCGAGTTCAAAACGCGTATTTTGAAAATCTGACAGCGCATGTCCAAACATCTCGCGTTGACTTACATAATCTATCGTCCAAGTTATCGCCGCCTCGGCACTTGAGACTGCACGAATAGCCTGGATTAGCCTTTCCTGTGAAAGCTGCGTCATTAATTGACGAAATCCCTGCCCCTCTGCACCCAAAAGATTGTCGACAGGAACTCGCATATCTGAAAAGAAAAGTTCAGATGTGTCTTGAGCTCTAAAGCCGATCTTATCTAGCTTTCTACCCCGGCCATAGCCGGGCGTACTCGTTTCCACAAGAATGAGGCTCACACCTTGCCCACCGACTTTTGGATCTGTTTTGCAGGCAAGCAATAAAAGATCGGCTGTATGACCATTAGTAATAAATACTTTCTGTCCATTAATAATATAATTGTTACCTTCTCGAAGAGCCACCGTACGCATGGATGCTACATCCGAGCCTCCAGATGGCTCACTCATTCCAAGCGCTACCGTTACCTCTCCTTTCGCCATCCTTGGTAACCATTTCTGTTTTTGACTTTCTGTCCCAAAGTCAACTAAATAAGGCGCAACTATATCTGAATGCAGATAAAAAGTTGGCCCAGTAGCGCCTGATAATGAGAATTCTTCAACAAGAATTGCACTATGCAGGAAATCACCTCCCATTCCCCCATAAATATCTGGGACATTGCAACATAATAGTCCAAATTCACCCGCTTTGATCCAAAGATCACGGGGCACTTCTCCCACTTTTTCCCAATCTGCATGATAAGGCGTTACATGTTCTGCAATAAAACGTTGAACCGTGCTACGGAAAATCTCATGCTCTGTACTAAAAAGGGTACGCGGTATCATAAACACCTCATAGTCTAATTAATTGCCAAAATCAGGTTAACGAGGAAAATTTTTGGAAGCAATTAATTTCAATTATAGATTGTAATCTTGATGGTTTTCTCCACAAATTTAACTCATCCGATATACAAGACTTTTATGGGTTTCATTGAATTAAAATATTTTAGTTTTGTTTCCTAACTCACATGCAACGTCGAACTGGCCTGTCACCTTTAGCAAGAAAATCGGGGGAAAGGTATTACAACTGAAGCCGCTCAAAAGGTCACACTGTAAGATTTCAAATGGCTTTACCTTCTCAATAATCAACTTTATCGTAACACATCACAAAATTCGACTTTTGTCCGATAACATAAACCCAGTTTATAAACGATCGAGGCTTCAATTATGAAATCAGTACTCTGCGAGAAACTTGATATTCAATTCCCATTATTTGCGTTTAGTCATTGTAGAAATGTTGTTACCGAAGTCTCTAAAGCTGGCGGTTTTGGAGTTCTTGGAGCGGTAGGTCACACCCCAGAAACCCTAAAGATTGAATTGGATTGGATTGATGCAAATATCGACGGAAGACCCTATGGTGTCGACCTATTGATACCCTCCAAGATGGATCATAAGGGTGAAAACGCTATGACGACAGAAGATTTAATTAAACTGATTCCGCCAGAACACATTGCCTACATAAATGGCTTAC
>CALIMD010000129.1 GCA_938028645.1 uncultured Alphaproteobacteria bacterium | reverse complement strand
ACAGTTAAGGGGGGAGGTCAGTGTCCAACCAACTTGGAAATGTTGCGCCTAACTCCCAAAGAACATAACACAGACGGGTTTTTTGCCGCGGTTTTGAGACGGGAGTTAGATTAATCTTCTTATTTTTGGTTCTTTAACTTTTTTGTTCCATAAAATTCCCCAAATTGAACGCATATGGTAGTATCAAAGGAGGGGGAAGAATATGTCGACTGAATCAAAAAGGTTTTTGAACTCCTTAGATGGTAGGGTAGCGGAGATAATTGAAAATTGCGTCAGCTGTGGGGCTTGTGCCGACGTCTGCCCAACACCTAAATTAGCAAATATTCAAACCATAGGATCGATTGACCTCGTTAAAGGTGTGCTGGATATTTTGCGGAATGTTGAAGTTAAAGAAGAGTCCAAAGTTTGGTCGACAAAATGTTGCGGAAGTGGTTTTTGCCAGTCTGCTTGTAAGTATGGCATCAACCCAAGGTTTATGCTGGCGATGGCGCGAAAAACATTAAATGGCAAAAAACCAGAAGAAATACGCCGTGATGTGGGGAAAAATGCTTTTAAAAAAATGAGTAGGGGGGTCCGTGTATTATCGCGCCTTCAACTTCATCCGAAAATTTTAGAAAAAATTAGTCCTCGATCCCACCCAAAATTGGAAACTCCTCCAGATGTTGTTTTTTATACTGGATGTAATATGCTTAAAACACCCCATATCGGGCTGTTATGTTTGGATGTGTTAGATCGGTTGAATTTGACCTATGAAGTTCATGGAGGACCGTCTAACTGTTGTGGTATTTTGCAATTCAGGCCGGGGGATACTGAAAATGCCGGTCGTCAGGCGTTAAAGACAATAGACAGATTAACACAGACAAAATCTTCGAAAGTTTTATCCTGGTGCCCAACCTGTCAGATACAATTTACTGAGGTGGCTAAGCCAAGCTTGAAGCTGGATTCTGAGAATGCTTTCGATATGACTATGTTCCCTGTTTTTCTGGCAGACAATTTAGATAAGTTGCAACCCCTCCTCGTGAACACAGTAAATAAACGAGTAGCAATTCATGAATATGCTGGAGAGCTTGGGGTTATGGACTCAGTGCGTAAATTGCTGAAATTAGTGCCAGGAATAGAGCTAGTAGACCTTGGGCACAAGAGTGCAGGCTATACGGGTACAGCTCTCGCGGAGATGAAGGATTATCAAAAGCAAACTATTGCTAAAACACTGCAAAAAGCGGAGGACATGGAAGTCGATATATTAGTTGGTGTATATCATAATGACCATCGTGAGTTCAGTGGTCATGAAGCCGCGTGGAATTTTAAAGTGGCTAATTATATGGAAATTTTAGGCGAAAGTATAGGTGTTGACAGACCTGATATATTTAAACAACTGAAGTTAATGGGAGATGTTGATGCCATTATCTCCAGTGCAAGTGATTTGATTAAAGAACATGATTTATCACTTTCTGAAGTAAGGGAAGTTGTTATATCCGATATGCTTAACGATCAACAACTTCCTAAAGATAGAAGCTTGCACCCGTGATTTAAATTTTACTAGAAGCCAAAACCGAACTATTTTTTCGCGATCTCTTCTTCTGTGAAGTTGTATTGTGCCTTGGCTGTTTTTACATCAATTAAACCCATCTTTAAATCTTTTCTAATTTTTCTGGGATCTCTTTCTTTAGGGTCTCCGAAGCCACCGCCGCCCGGCATATTAATGACGAGACGATCTCCAACTGGAATGATTTGCCGACCCATTCCTTTAAGTTTTATTCCAGACTCGAGTCCGACTGATCCATTTGCCCCTGGTCCACCGCCTTTTCGACCGCGCGCTGGATTTTTAATGCGATCAAACGTCGCGAAGATTGCAAATTCAGCATCCTGACGATTACCTAGAACCATAGTTTGTCCGAGACCTCCTCTATATTTCCCTGGACCTCCTGAGTTTTGTCTTAATTCTTTCTTCCAGATGACTATTGGGGTGATCGCCTCCAATACCTCGCATGGCACATTTCTTACACCGCTGGGAAATGGCGTTGCTGATAAGCCGTCTTTATTAGGACGAGCTCCCGCACCACCGCTATGAAAGCTCATTGCCATAAAAGTACTTTTGCTCAATTCGACATCTGGAGCTCTTGCAGTTATTCCGTGTCCCGCACCCAATCTCAAATTCCAAAGACAAGAAGTGCCTTCTGCGGGGACCTTTTCTGGGAGAAGTTGATGCAAACAGCCAAAAACTACATCGGGTAGCATATGTCCTACAGACGATCGAGCAACTACTGCGCATGGATGGGGTGCATTTACGATACAACCTTCTGGAGCCTTAACTAAAATATGCTCTAGGGATCCGGCATTATTTGGTACATCTGGTGCTATCACACATTTGACGCCAAAGCTTGTATAAGCATCCGTATAGCATTTAGGGACATTTATTCCAAAGTCGGACACAGGTGATGTGCCTTCAAAATCAACCACTACCTTATCTCCAGACACCTCAAATGAGGCATTTAACACTATTTCTTCGTCGTAACCATCCATGGTCATTTGGTTAAAAACTTTTTTAGTAGGTAGTTTGGCAATAGCTATACACATTGCTGATTTCGTGCTGTTTATTATAGTCTTGGCTAGTTCATCTAAGTCGTTTAGCTCATATTGTTCCATCATTGAAATAAGACGCCTACTACCGACATCATTACAATTTGCGAGTGCGTAAATATCTCCTTCTACTTGTTTTGACTCACGACAGTTATGATGAACAAAGTCTAACAATGTTTCGTTAAGTTGGCCGGCTTTCATAAAATACATTAAAGGAATGAATAAACCTTCATGATAAATCTGCTTGCTATCAGGCGCCATTCCCATCCCGCCGATATCTACAACATGCGTTGTGCAAGCAAATAGAGCTACCAGTTTTTTGTTTTTAAAAGTCGGCGTCACCACAACAATATCATGTAGGTGACCCGTCCCCTTCCAGGGGTCATTCGTAATGAAGATATCGCCCTCAGCCATAGTGCTCAAAGGAAATTTATCAATGAAGTGTTTTACGGATAACGCCATAGAATTAATGTGACCGGGCGTTCCCGTCACCGCCTGAGCTAGCATTCGGCCTTTTAAGTCAAACACTCCAGCAGATACATCGCCA
>CALIMD010000128.1 GCA_938028645.1 uncultured Alphaproteobacteria bacterium | reverse complement strand
TCCAAAGCTGATTTTCCAACTTGGTATATGTAATTATAAAATGCATTAAACGATCTACTGCGGGCATGCTTATGTCGCAAGATGGATTGCCTGTCGATGTGGTCTATTCCTGCGACCGATGGCTGCATTCAGGCGGACCTCATTTAAAATCACTAATAACGTCAAGAATTTTCACCATAATGTGATTCGGGGAATTCAGTATCGGTAAGATCATAAATATCTCGGTCAATAAGTAGTCATGTTTCAATAATGTATCGTTCATTGAGTATAAGAACTGCTTTTAAACTGTAATCTTTTGGAAAAACCGTAAAAATTCTATCTCCTGAAAAATTTCTTTAAGTGGAAAAGCTTTCTAGGACATTCTTAACATTCTCTGCATCGTATTCATGCTCCGTTAAATCCTCCGGATCCCATTCGCTTCGATTTTCAACATGAAAGAAATCTCCACCATAGACGTGAATTGCCCCAGAGTTTCTGGGGATCGGGTTATTAACTGAATGGATAATATCGGCTCCTAGCGGCGTGACATCTCCAAGACATAGCGATCTTGCACCAGCGGCTTCAATACGTCCCTGTTTATCTTCATCTATTCGACGCCAAAATATGTTGTCTTCTCTGCCAGAATATATTCCAATAATCGCCCAAATATTATGATTGTGTGGGTATATTGTCACCCAGGGTGCCCATACAACATTCACAATAGTAAGGTTGCTGGAACTAAAAATTGGACTGGCACCAGCCTTAACTGGTTCGCCAACGGCTTTCATTAAACTGCCAGGATCGGAAACAGCCTTTTTTACTATTTCCTTGATCTCCAAATGTGTTCCATTATTTGTAACGGCGGATTTACAACTTTCTATAAAATCATCTAGATTAAACATTACAATACACCCTTAAAAAGTCGTTGGGAGATGAGGTTGTTGTATATTATTGTCTAATTGATAAATAATTGCGACAAATTTTGATTCTCTGGTAGTTCTTAACAAACTTTTCTGAAGAAAAGTTAAACATTTTTTCTTCTTCTAGCTTGGAGCCATTTGGCACCAAGAGAAGGACTAGTACTGGGATTATAAGAAGGCAATTGAGTTAACTCTTACAGTGTTCTATTTGTTCCATTGAGTGGGTTTGAAGTTAAAAGGGATCTTTATGCAAAAAGCTTTTGAAGCCTTATCAAGTTTTCTACTGTTTGGTTCTGCTGCAACTGGATTAATTATGATTTGGGTTTTAGTGGCAGAGTATAAACTTGACAGTTGGGGGGTAATGCCGTCGGTCATCTTAACGATATGTTTAGTGACGTTTTTACTATCATGGGCTTGGTTCAAGAAATTAAAAAAATAGCCATATTTAACGTTCGTGTATAATTAGGGTTCGTGGGGGTACCGATGACCGAATTATCAGCAGAAAAAGAAGCCATTAAAGCTGTTCATACATACATAGAGGGGTTAAATGATAAGGACCCAACAAAACTTGCTAATAGTCTTCACTTTCCTCATATACGGAGCATGAAAGACGGTACGTTTGTTGAATGGCATTCAGCTAAAGAGTACATGAAGGCCTTTAAAAACCGATTAAAATCATCGGGGTGGGATCACACAAAACTAATTAAAACCTCAACCGAAAAACTTTCTACTTCAAAAGTGCATGTCTCGATAGAATTCGGTCGTTATACAGAAACAGGGGGACTGATCAATAACTATAAATCATTATATGTTGTCATACACGATCGAGGATATTGGGGGATAAAATTCGGCTCAGGAACCGGTTAATCCCCGTTTTAACATCCCATAAAAAAACTATTTGTAATAACAACATGCGATATTATTTAAGTGCTCCATTAGCATATGTCGGTTGCACTTGAATAGCTTTGGCGTTGTCACTATCAACTTTCTTTTCATAAAAAGCATTGATAAATGTCATGAAGGCATGGGCTCTCAGTTTTTTTGCGCGGTTCTGAGAAATTTCGATCTCTTTTAATGTTAAATCGGCTGTTGGATACAATGGATCTTTTCTGTAAGAGTACATCAATTTTTCCTAATAAGTTGTTAATGATGACTTTGAAATAATCTTGTCCGGGCTGTAAAACCACCCTTTACTTAACAATCCAGCTATGAGTTTATGACATACCTGGAGAAATATTTTGACGATTATAATTTACTATTGAGCAAAGGTGGCCCTCAATAGTGAGGAGAAAGTTGAGTTTACATGACATCCCCACTTGAGAAATTGTTAGGAGAGCGGGATTGGCTGCTTGCTGATGGAGCTACGGGAACCAATTTATTTCAGGCCGGACTGCAATCTGGGGATTGCCCAGAACTTTGGAATGAAATATTTCCTGATAGAGTATTGAACCTCTATCAAAATGCCGTGGACAGTGGATCGGATGTTTTTTTAACCAACACCTTTGGGTGCAACGCCGCACGACTAAAACTTCATGATGCCGAAAAAAAGGTTTTTGAGCTGAATAAAATCTCCGCTGAACTTGGGAGGGAGATTGCTGATAGATCAGCTGATACAGTTATTGTTGCTGGAAGTGTTGGTCCGACGGGTGAAATTTTCCATCCGATCGGTGAACTTCGCCATGAAGTAGCCGTAGAAATCTTTCATGAGCAGGCAGAAGGTTTGAAGGAGGGCGGAGTGGATGTTTTATGGCTTGAGACAATTTCAGCGGAGGATGAATTCACAGCAGCAGCAGAGGCATTTAATCGCGCCTCAATGCCATGGTGCGGCACAATGAGCTTCGATTCAGCAGGGAGAACAATGATGGGCCTCACATCAACGGATATGGTTTCGCTTATTGAACGACTTCCTTACAAACCGATTGCATTTGGTGCTAATTGCGGAGTAGGGGCCAGTGATCTGTTAAGAACAGTACTTGGTTTTTCTTCAACATCTGCAAAATTACCAATTATTTCCAAAGGAAACGCCGGTATACCAAAGTTTTTGCATGGAGAGGTTCATTATGATGGCACACCGGAGTTAATGGCAGAATATGCTATTCTAGCTAGGAATAGCGGTGCCAAAATAATAGGGGGATGTTGTGGAACGACACCGGCGCATTTGAAGGCCATGAAACTTGCGCTTGAAAAGAATTCTGTCGCAGATAAGCCGACACTCTCAGAAATACAAGAAAAAATAGGAGATTTTAGTTCTATCTCAGATGGACTTGAGGGCCCCGAAAACTCTTCGCGTCGAAGAGGACGGAGAAAATTGAAAGATCAAAATTAATTTCTAGGTATAGAAGAGATATCGGAAACCCATGATAATGCCGACTTTGTAAATGCTTGTTTTTTGGGAATCAAATTAGCACGTTGGTCAACCGTTCCAACGCGCAACCCGAAAACCCCATTTTTATCGCCACCCGGTTTAGCGAATATTCTTGTCCCACAATTCGAACAAAACCCGAGATCCCTTTTAGCACCGCTATCCGCGGTTTTTTGAAAA
>CALIMD010000127.1 GCA_938028645.1 uncultured Alphaproteobacteria bacterium | reverse complement strand
ACGGCTTACTTGTATGTTTGGATAATGCGAATTGTTACGGTTGGAGTGCTTGGCTTTATCATTTCAAAAATGATTGCGCACCCTCAAAATTTTGACCAGAGACAAGCTGTTGATATTGTTTTTGCAGCGATCATCGGTGGCATGGTGTCAATTGTGATCTTGCAGTCAAAAGAACAGTTTTCTAATTTTATAAGAGGCACTGGTGTTGGAGCGATTCGGAATAGAATAGCCGATATTTGGCATGTCTTGGCACTTATATACGTTTTCGTAGTGTTTTGTGTGTTTAGCTCTGGGGCGCAAAATGGTTTTATTTATCTCATAACAGCTACACTAATCACGATTTTTGCTGTCCTTGGTGGTCTACTTCTCTCGTTTCTATTTGGTCGTGCCATAGAGCGCATTTTTAGGATTGAGCCAAGTATAAACGAGAAATTTCCAGGTCTCAAAGACCGCAGTAATCTATATCGACCGGTGATGAGGCGCATTGTAGATGTCTTTATTGGAATTTGTGTTTTGTTAATTTGTCTTTCTGGGTGGCAGATTAGTTTAGATGAAACTATTCCACCGGCGATTGGTGCAAAGATTGTCAAAGGATCGGGAACGATCTTATTTGTACTGATACTTTGCGTCATAGGCTGGGAATTTGCCTCAAGTGCAATTTCTAAAGCGTTAGCTGAAAACAGTGGTGAAGACGCGCGGAAAAAAGTGGGAAGCCGAAGTAAAACACTTCTTCCTCTTCTTAGAAAAGCGATCCTAATCGCTCTGATTGTTTTTGGGGGACTTATTATCTTGGCCGAATTGGGGGTTGATATTGCCCCTCTATTAGCTGGAGCTGGTGTATTGGGTTTGGCTGTAGGGTTTGGTTCTCAGGCCTTGGTAAGGGATATCATTACTGGATTATTTATCCTGATAGAAGATACAATTGCTGTTGGTGATGTCGTCACCGTTGGGGGTCATACAGGAGTAGTTGAAGATTTATCGATTAGAACAATTAAGTTGCGAGACGTAGGTGGAACTGTCCACACCGTTCCATTCGGCGATGTAACTACAGTTGAAAATCTTACTAAGGATTATTCATTTGCACTTTTGGATATTGGGGTCGCTTATCGCGAAGATACTGATGTTGTGAGTAAAATTCTTGAGGAAGTGTCGGCTGACCTTCAAGCGGATGAAGTTTGGGGCCCTCGCATAATTGAATCCATCCAGGTGATGGGAGTTCATGAGCTTGCGGACAGTGCTGTGATTATTCGCTCTCGGATAAAAACACAACCTATTATGCAATGGGGCGTAAAACGAGAGTTTTTTAGAAGAATGAAAAAACGGTTTGATGCCGAGGGTATTGAAATGCCGTTTCCACATAGAACTCTATATTTTGGAGAGAATAAAGATGGGTCGGCACCGCCGGCACAAGTCCTGATCCAAAATGAATCAACCAATGAATGACAAAGTTCGTTAAATTATAATCTAATAAATAGGAGGCATTATGTATCAATTAGGTGAGTTGCAAATTTTGAGGGCTGTTGAGAGCGAAGTGCCTATCTTTGATACCTATACGTTTTTTCCAGATGCCACGAAAGATGTTATAGAAGCCAATAGGGATTGGCTCATGCCAAGATATATCGATCCAGAGAGCATTGAGGTTATATTGTGTATTCAATCGTATATAATTAAGACATCGCACCACACAATCTTGGTCGATACATGTGTTGGGAACCATAAACCAAGACCAGCAAGACCTTCATGGGATATGCAGGATGGACCGTTTCTAGCTGAGTTGGCGGCTGTTGGCGTCGTTCCTGAAGAAGTTGATTTTGTTTTATGCACACATTTGCATGTTGACCACGTTGGCTGGAACACTCAACTGATAAATGGAAAATGGGTGCCCACTTTTCCGAATGCTAAATATATATTTTCGCGTAATGAATTTGAATTATGGCACGAACGATATTCATCGGGAGCTGCGGTGCCTGTCCCCTTGGTTTACGAGGATAGTGTTTTACCTATCGTGGAAGCTGGACAAGCTTTAATCGTTGAAGACAGCCATCAAATCGATGATGGAATGTGGCTGGAGCCAGCACCTGGACACACGCCCGGGCATGTTATGCTGAATTTGAAGTCCGGTGACAACACTGCGTTAATGAGTGGGGATGTGATACACCATCCTCTACAATTGATTAGGCCCGAGTGGTCCAGTAGGGCTTGTGAGGATCCAATTCAATCGGCGGTAAGCAGAACGAAAATGCTCGAGCGGATTGCTGATACCGATACGTTGTTATGTCCAGCGCATTTTGGATCGCCTACAATGGGCCATGTCATCAGTCATGCATCTGGCGGTTTTCGCTATAATCTCATTGCTGGATAAATTACAGAATCATTCAGTGGGGGGATGAAACGTTGTTCCCCCCAACTATAATTATTTGACGGCTGAAAATTTCGTAGGCATCAAAATCTGATTGTTTACAGAGGCAACGATTTGCCCATCTGCTTCTGTGGTAGCACGTTTTTCCAACCATTCTGGATCAGAAGCAAAGGCATCCCATTTCTTTTCCCTGTCTGCCAATGATTCCCATTCCAATAAATAATAGAGATCTTGATTGGAATCACCAATTCCTACTGTCCAGAAACCGGCTTGTTTTATTCCATGACGCTCCCAAAGTTTAAGCGTGATTGTTTCAAAGCGGTTAAGAAGAGCGGGCAGTCTACCCGGAACACAATGATAAATTCTTAGTTCATAAATCATATTACTCACCTAAAAAAGTTTAATTTTGGATAATATATTAGTTTATCAAATTATTATTAATGTCTATTAATAATTGCTGGGCTAGATAACATTAGGTTGAGTAAATCTTTGTTTAGAGAGATATTCAGGGTTAGATAACTCGAGCCGTTGACAGACTTGCTCCTCTAATTCTCCCAGAATTGGTCCTAAAAGGTTATCATCGTATTTACCTTCACGAATGTCTTTTGCTAATTCGCGAACCGAAAATTTATATTCAGAATTTTTGTTATTTTTTAAAAACGACAAGGCGGCATTGAAAGTCATTCCCTGTATCTTTGGGTCTGTAATTGTTTCTGAGCTCTTTGTCAGATTCCGAATAACAATATCAAGCCCGGATTGGGTCATTTTTACGGTTCCGAGTTGGTGAGCAGGCAAGTTGGGAAAAACATCCTGATCCAATACGTCGCGAATTGTCTTCAATAAATTCATAATCGTTTGTCTATTTTGCATAAGCACTTCCGTTGAATTTCTTTATTTGGGTAAGAATGTCATGTTCTATTTCATCTGCCTTTTGTTCCGTCAAAAGCAGTTCTAACCTTTTCTTTCTATCACTCAGGTTTCGTTGTCCTTGTTGATGAGCTATTAAAGCCCATTTAACAGTGGCCAAAATTTCCCAATAGGGAAGGTTAGACCAATTTATGGTTCTGTTGGATATCTCGTCATAACCACTGATAAAATCGTTTAATTCGCCAATGCCTCCAACTCGTTTATTATCATTCCCGTATCTCCAGCACCTGGCACATAACCAGCCAATATCCTCTAATGGATCGCTCCAGGAAGCAAACTCCCAATCTAGAATTCCGGTAAGTGATGTATTGTTGAACATTATATTACCAACCCTAAGATCACCGTGTGATAGTCTTATCTCGTTCTCTGTGGGCTCATTTTTATTAAGCCATCGGACTGCCCATTCCAGAAGCGGTAACGGTGATGAAAGCGAGTCTAAAATCTTTTCGAATAATAGGAGGTTTTGGTGTACTGGAGAAACTTTTGGTATGGTTAAAAAATTTAAAATATCCGCCTTAGGTTCAATATTGTGTATCCGCGCCGAATGTTGTCCGAGTAACCTAGTCATTGCGTTCTCATTCTCAACTGTATGGGCATTTTTCATCAGCTCCAACGGGCTGCTGGTCCCTTTTAAAGCTTGCATTACTAAAACTTCGTCGTCAGAGATGGTTGATTGGGGAGCTAAGAAAAATACCTTGGGCACGATTATGTCTGTCTTATTTAAAAATCGGAGAAGTTTATATTCTTGATTAAGAGTTAGACTTTGAGGAAGTTTGTGTAGGGGTGCCATTCGCAAAACAAATTCTTGCCGGCCCTCAAAAAGTCCATCTTCAAATAAATACCGACAAATCCAATTTTCATGGAGAGCGCCACCGTCTAATTTACTGATATCAATTAGTTTTATAGACTTTGATTCTATTTTATTTCCCAACCACTGGGTTAAACGCACTGGGTCGGGCGTCGGCAAATCATAAACCCCAGGACCAAAATTTATCACGTTCATTGCGGTAAAATCGCGATAATACCATTTTATGTACTTCCGACGCTCCATCAACGAGTCTGGCTTGACGGGCGTAGCGATAAATCCATTCTAATGGGGTATCTTTTGAATAGCCCCTTGCACCATTCAGTTGTAAAGCAGTATCGACTGCTTTTTGTAAGGTGTCTGCCACGTGGTTCTTGGCCATGGAAACCTCTTTACGGGCAAAGTCGCCATTGGCGAGTTTCCAGGCCGCGCGCATGGTAATTAATCGTCCCAATTCGATATCTGCAGCTAGCCCGCCAAGCATCATTTGAACGCTCTCTCTATCTGCCAATTTAATCTTAAAGCTCTCCCGTTTTTCCACATAGTCGGTAGCTATTTCCATTGATCTTTTAGCTAGACCTAACCATCGCATGCAGTGTGTTAAACGGGCGGTACCTAATCTTATCTGTGTAAGCTTAAGGCCATCGCCTACTTCCATGATACGATCGGCGTCATCAATTTCAAGACCATCGAACTTTATCTCGCAATGCCCGCCATGTTCCTCCGGTCCCATAATTTCTATTCTGCGAATAATTTCCCAACCAGGTTGATCTTTGTGAAACATGAAAGCCGTAAGGCCTTTCCTTGGATCCTCTGATGTTTTAGCCATTAATATGAAATGTTCGGCCACCTCAGCCCCTGTTATGAACCATTTGTGCCCCGTTATTCTCCACTTGGAATTTCCAAGTGGTTCAGCTTTGGTGAGCATCATAGAAGGATCTGATCCAGATCCGGGGTGCGGTTCGGTCATAACAAATGAGGACCTAACGTCGCCATCTATAATGGGTTGCAGCCATTTGTCCTTCTGCGCTTGTGTGGCAACTCGGTTGAGCACAAACATATTGCCATCATCTGGAGCTGAGCAGTTGAAGCAAACGGGACCAAAAATTGATCTATTCATCTCTTCATAGGAAGCAGCCATTCCAATCTGATCAAATCCTAAACCTCCTCTGTCTTTTGGCATTTGTGGGGCCCATAAGCCGGCCGCCTTTACTTTGTCTTGAGTTGCCTTGAGAATATTAGGTGCAATGTTCTCGTGATGGTCATAATTCGATCGGTCTGCTTCTAGCGGTATAATATGAGTGTCCACAAAGTCACGCACCACTTCACGGTAATCTTCTATTTCCTTTGGAAGATTGAAGTCCATAATTTTACTCCTCATTTCGAAACGAATAATACCGCTAATGAAAAAAACAGAAATATTTAACACTTTAATAATCGATTTGCACTTCAAGCGTAAGTGGTTTTCTATAATTAAATAGAAGAATAAAGACCCACATGAAAATG
>CALIMD010000126.1 GCA_938028645.1 uncultured Alphaproteobacteria bacterium | reverse complement strand
GGACATTAGTCTCTTACAATCGGCGGGAGTATTGCTTATGCCGAATATTGCAGATTTTCATTTAAGCCAGGGACCAGCAATGGCGTTAAACCCGCCGGCGGGAACTTATAAAACCAAAGATGGGTGGTTTGCAATATCAATAGTAAAAGAACAGAATTTCGCTGATCTTTGCCACGTAATTGGTATCCAGGAGGCCATATCAGATGAGAGATTTAAAACTTCGGAAAAGCGCGCTGATAATATCAATATAATCACCGAAATCATTCAAGATCGGCTCAAGGACAAAACCACAGAATATTGGGATAAGGCTTTCAAAGAGGCGGGATTATTAGCTAATTCCGTAAATGATTTTGGAGATTGGTTGAATGATGAACATGTAAAAGAAATAGAAGGTTATAGTGTGATTGAACAACCTGAGGTGGGTAACGTTCCGATCACACAGTTGCCAGGGGGATACAAAATGGCAGGCACTGCACCTAACATTGGAAGCGATACAAAGGATATTATGCTTAACTATGGTTATTCCCCTGACGAAATTAAGCAATTCAATAGAGAAAAAGTAGTTTTTGTTCCGGAGTTGTCAGAATAAAATGGAAAAAATATTTACACCTAAGGACCATAAATTTCCAATCGTTGCGTATTTTGAAGATCTAAAACTTGGGGAAAAATATTATATTCCTTCTAGGACTTTGGCGGATGCGAATTTTGCGGCATTTCAATTGGCATCGGGTGATAATCATCCGATCCATTATGATGTTGAATATTGCCGCGAAAGAGGTTTTCCAAATTTACTAGCGCACGGTTTTCAAGTGCTTATCCAAACGGCCGCGGGGGCAGGAAACTTTGCACACATAATGGGGGATGCCTTAGTCGCATTTGTCGATCAATCATCCCAGTTTCTAGCGCCTGTTTTTTCCGGTGATACCGTTTACCCCGAACTAGAAATTGTTGAGTTGATTTCTCAGAATAGTACTGGATTGGTGCGTGTGAAATCTACAGTGCATAATCAAAAAGGAGAGTTGGTAATGAAAGGATTGCAATCATATGTTGTTAAAAAACGCCAAAAGGCTCAAAAGTAAATTTGAAGTCCTTATAACTCAATAAAGTATCTCTCGACTCAAAATAATTTAGTGTTTCAATTAGGAGGAACTAATGCGTGTAGGTTTCATAGGTTTAGGTACTATGGGAGCTGGAATGGCTTCAAATCTGGCAAAAGCAGGCTATGAACTAGTTGTCCATGATGCACGAAAAGAGGCAGCGAAACCATTCTTGAATAATAGAGCCGTGTGGGCAGAATCACCAAAAGAATTAGCTAAATTAGTAGATGTTACATTTCTTTCACTGCCAGGGCCTGCAGAGGTTCAAGGGGTGGCGGAGGGTCACGAAGGATTAGTTGAAGGAATGAACCCGGGGTCAGTCGTGTTCGATTTATCTACGAATTCTCCAACAGTAGTGAGAAATTTGCACTCGGAGTTTGCCAAAAATGGTTGTCATATACTGGATGCACCAGTTAGCGGAGGGCCTGCTGGGGCACATTCTGGTAAGTTAGCCCTTTGGGTGGGGGGTGATGAACAAATTTTTAATAAATATAGAACCGTTTTAGATAGTATGGGAGATCAGGTGGCTTATATCGGTCCTATAGGGGCCGGCTCGGTGGCCAAGTTAGTTCATAACTGCGCAGGCTACACTATTCAGGCGGCGCTTGGTGAGGTTTTTACAATGGGTGTCAAAGCAGGGGTGGAGCCCTTAGCTTTATGGGAGGCCGTGCGGCAGGGCGTACTCGGCCGACGTCGAACATTTGATGGTTTAATTAATCAATTCTTACCGGGGGTTTATGATCCTCCTGCGTTTGCATTAAGGCTTGCACATAAGGACGTGGCTCTAGCCACAGCATTGGGGCGAGAAAAAGGGGTTCCAATGCGCCTATCAAATTTAGCATTGGAGGAGATGACCGAAGCGTTAAATAGGGGGTGGGGGAACTCTGACTCCCGGTCTTCGCTAAAATTGCAGGTTGAAAGAGCTGGTGTAGAGGTTGCAGTCGATCCTGAACGCTTAAAGGCTGCTTTAGTTAAAGACCCGGAATTATAAGGAGCAAATAGTTTATTTTGTTGCCCATGCCTTTTGCAGGGCTGGGCGAGCTTCTAATCGGTCGATATATGCAGCAACATTAGGTTTATCACTAATATCGGCCCCTAATCTTCCTGAAACTATACATGCATGCCCAGTCATAATATCGGCGCCGGAGAACCCCCCCGCCAGAAATTCGCGATCTTGCAGATGTATATCTACAGCGGTCAGCATACGGGTTAATAATTTTGTGGCTCGATCCACGTTAGTCTGATTTCGTCGTTCTTCTGGAAGGAAAATAGTTTCCACCACAATAATATTTACTTGCGGCATCATCATACCTTCTGCGTAGTGCAGCCATTGTAGATAGGTCGGGTAGTCAGGTGACCTAGTAGCTGGCACCATCGTTCCGTCTCCATACTTGTCTAACACGTATTGAACAATTGCACCCGACTCAAAAATGGTAAGGTCGCCGTCCTCAAGCGCCGGGACGCGACCAAGAGGATGCACTTTTAAATACTCTGGCGTCC
>CALIMD010000125.1 GCA_938028645.1 uncultured Alphaproteobacteria bacterium | reverse complement strand
CCTTTTTGGATCCAACCGACGCTTTGTCCTGTTTCGTGCTCCAACTGAGAATAAAGTTCTACAGAGTACTGGATCATACGAGTAAGGTTTTGCGAGTTACGCAACGCTCGTACTTGGGCTGCCGAATGCCACGTTGTACCGCTGGTTAATTTATTTCTTTCCAGTAAGATCGCATCGCTTACCCCCAGTTTACCAAGGTGGTACAGCGTTGAACATCCCATTATGCCACCGCCAATTACGACAACCGAGGCATGTGATGGTAAATTACTCATTTTATTTCAAAAGATCTTTGGTAACCGCTCAAGGATAAGTTGCTTCTAGTAAGTCTCTCAATTTTCCCAACAGCTCTTTATTTATATTTCGAGCGCCCAAATCTAATCTATTTTTATGGCGTCGTTCCCCTGGGACTCTTATACCTTCTAGTTCTTCGAGTTTCTGAAAAAATCCCTCACTATGATCAGCCCATCCTGTGCCAGCAACTAACTCGGGATTGATTGCAATAACCAACTCACCGCCTTTTGGAGGCCCCCCATCATTATTATCGTTCTCACCCGCCTCATAGGAGAAATTATCTCCAGTCATACCTGCGGAGAGTAACTCGACCATTAGTGAAATTGCTGATCCTTTGTATCCTCCAAAAGGTAACAAAACACCCTTTAAAATTTCCGCCGGGTCATCCGATGGTTTGCCATCTGGTCCCAGTCCTGTCCCATGCGGGAGTTCGTGGCCATCCCGAGCCGCAATTTGAACATCCCCCATTGCCAAAGTTGACGTAGCCATATCAAAAACAACTGGCGTTTTGCCCGGACGGGGCCACGCGAACGATAGTGGATTGGTTCCAAAAAATGCTTGGCCAGCGCCAGCCGGCGCAACAGCCGGCTTATAAACTGTGCACGCGACACCAACGAGCCCCTTTTCTGCTAAAAATTCAGTTTCAGGCCACAAAGCCGCAAAATGAAACGTGTTGGTGATCTTCATTATTGCGATACCAATCTGGTTCGCAGCTTGCGCTAGAACAGGTAATCCACATTCAAGCGCGAAAGGGGCATATCCATGATCGGCATCAACGGATATAATTGATGCCATATTATTTTCTACCTTTGGTTGAGCATTCCCTTTTACCTTGCCTGATTTCAGAGAGGCTATATATCCGGGGATTCTAAATAGACCATGCGACAGAGACCCATCTCTTTCGGCAGTCTCAACCGTACGCGCGAGTGCGTTAGCATTATTGTTATCGCAACCATATTTACAAAAAATATCGAACGAGAGTTGGTAAATCTCCTTCAGTTGTAACTGTTCAGTCTCTATCTGCGCCATATGATTCTCTCTGTCGCTATGTTTGTTGATCTAATGTTTATTTTACGTTTCCCACTCAGAATGTAAATTTATTAAATTATGTTTGATATCAACTTCATCAAAAACACAAAAAACTATATGAGCATGGCTGATAAAGAATCTTTCCTCAAAATTGTCTGAAGTTAGATTCTTATCTTCACCCTTAATTGAACGTTGAAATTCAATGTTGTTTTGACGATTTAGAGGCAAGTAGAAAACCCGCCAACGACGATGTCCCAGTAATGATCATTCCCCAAACCATATCAACCAACGAAACTGTTAACGACCACCCTTTCAGGGTCGCCATATTCGTCATATCGTATGTAGCATAAGCTAGTAATCCCAATAGAGCCCCATCTCTAATGACAGTTTTGTAATTTCCGTTGAGAAGATTAGGCTTAATTGCGAAATAAACAATTCCTACAATATAGCCCAAATAGAAAACTACTGCTGATGGCCAATTGGGTTCCTCAAGAAGTATCCCCTCAAGAGAGTTGAAATAAAAATCAGTTGCCAACACACCCAACCACAAACCATCCATAATACAGAACATTAAAAATGCTCCCAAATAGGCCTTCAAATAAATTATCGACATAGTTTCACCATAAAAATCACGTTGTCCTAATATCTGATTTCAAACATAAAAATAATTATTGTCAGTCCGAGTTTTCCTGTTTCCATTCATGAATTAAAGCTCATCGTTTAAAACGTTCTATCGTTTTTTTATTCACAGATATTCCAAGCCCCGGTCTTGAAGGAATAATAACTAAACCGTCCTCGATTTCGATTGGACTCTCTACAAGTTCTCTACGAAAAGGATGTGCTGATTGATCATATTCAAGAATTGGTTGTCTTGAGAAAATTGAGTGATGGGACACAGGTAGCGCTGCTATCAATTGCAAAGAAGCTGCCTGTGCGATAGCGCTACCCCATACATGAGGATTTATTTCCACACCAAATGCTTGAGCTAAGGTCACAATATGCCGTGCACCAGTAAAACCACCGCATGACCCAATATCAGGTTGAGCAATATCTACGGCCCCAGCAGTAAAAAGTGATTTGAAACCGTATAATCCATGTTCATTCTCGCCACCAGCGATTGCCATAGGAAGACACCGCCGCAATTCAGCATAACTTTCAAGGTCTTCCGGAACGACGGGCTCCTCGTACCATCTTAAATCAAACTCAGATAACCTGTGCCCGAGGGACAATGCGTCTCGACGACCATAAGCATGATTAGTATCCACCATTAATGTAACACCAAGCCCGCTTATACTATCCTGGATAGCACGCATCACTGCTACATCATCTTCTAATCCGAAACCTAGTTTGATTTTCATCAAGCGAAAACCTTTTTCATAATGACTAAGTGCTTCTTCGGCGAGCCGGATAGACTCACCTTGACCTTTAAGCCGATAGAAGCCTGTAGCATATGGCTGTACTGTCTCTCGAAATGCTCCACCTAATAATTGGCTGACCGGTTTATTGTAAAACTTCCCCGCTATATCCCACAACGCAATGTCGATACCACTGATAGCAGCCATCACGGACCCCTTACGTCCAAAATCTCGTGACCTGTTATACATTTCAAACCAGAGACGCTCGGTGTCTAGGGGATTTTGATTTTTTAATATTTCTGAAAAACAATTTTCCACGGCCGCGGCGGCTATCTCAGGCGGCTCTAATCCTTGAGGAAAACATTCTCCCCATCCCGTAATCCCCTCATCTGTTATAATTTCAATTAAAGTTGCAGCTCTTTGATTAACCCAACCCTG
>CALIMD010000124.1 GCA_938028645.1 uncultured Alphaproteobacteria bacterium | reverse complement strand
GCGCCGATGAAGCGGATTGGCCCGCGCGGTAGTGGCGCTTTTGAAGAGATAAGTTGGGAAGAGGCGCTAGGAATTGCTACAGATTGGCTAAAGCCAGTTAGAGATGATGATCCGAAAAAGCTGGCTTTTTTTACTGGTCGTGATCAATCACAATCTTTCACAAGTTGGTGGGCACAGGCCTATGGTACTCCAAATTATGCTGCTCATGGCGGATTTTGCTCGGTCAATATGGCTGCTGCTGGTATATATACGATGGGTGGTGCGTTTTGGGAATTTGGTCAACCTGATTGGGAACGTACAAAATTATTTATGATCTTTGGAGTGGCTGAAGATCACGACAGCAACCCGATAAAGATAGGGCTAGGAAAATTAAAAAAACGTGGGGCAAAAGTTATTGGGGTTAATCCGATTCGCACCGGATATAATGCGATTGCGGATGATTGGGTTGGTATAACTCCGGGTACAGATGGTCTATTTATTTTATCTTTGGTTCATACTTTGATGGCAGCAGGTAAGATTGATTTGGAGTATTTGATTCGATACACGAATGCACCTTATTTGATTGATAGTGATCCAAAATCTAAGACTTTTGGCTTGTTTCTTCGCGATAATGCGGGTGAACCTTTGATACTTGATCGGATAACAAAGAAAGCAATCGCTTGGAATACCAAAGGTGCTAAACCTGATTTAGCTGGAAGTTATAGAAGAGGAGGGATTAGTCATCTTTCAGTTTTTCAAATGATAGCTGAGCGTTATTTGTCGAAAGATTATTCTCCAGAGACAGTTTCAAAGAAAGTGGGTATTTCTGCGGATAGGATAAAAGGTATTGCTTCAGATTTGGCACGCGTAGCTTTTGAAGAAGAAATAGTGATAGAGCAGGAATGGACAGATTTTCGAGGAGAAAAGCATGATAAAATGGTTGGCAGGCCTGTAAGTTTTCATGCCATGAGGGGTGTTTCAGCCCATTCAAATGGATTCCAGACGTGCAGGTCGTTACATCTTCTTCAGATAATTTTGGGAAGTGTGGAGGTGCCTGGCGGGTTTCGGTTTAAGCCACCTTACCCAAAACACTCAACCAGCCATCCAAAACCTCACTGTAAAGTCACTGCTGGAATGCCACTAGATGGCCCACATCTTGGCTACATACAGGGTCCTGAAGACCTGTGTATTAATAAAGATGGGAAACCAATTAGGATTGATAAAGCATATTCTTGGGAAAATCCGATGTCAGCTCATGGATTGATGCACATGGTAATAAGTAATGCATATTCGGGTGACCCTTACCCAATTGATGTGATGTTTATGTATATGGCAAATATGTCTTGGAATTCTTCAATGAACACTTCTGGTGTTATGGAAATGTTAACTGCTAAAGATGAAAATAATGAATATAAAATACCTAAATTGATTTACTCGGATGCTTATTCATCTGAAATGGTAGCTTATGCTGACTTAATTTTGCCTGATACAACTTATATGGAAAGGCATGACTGCATAAGTCTTCTTGATAGGCCTATTTGCGAAGCTGAAGCAGCAGCCGATAGTATACGTTGGCCTGTGATTGAACCAGATAGAGATGTTAGAGGGTTCCAATCTGTTCTGTTAGATTTAGGTGCAAGATTAAAACTACCTGGATTTATTACCGAAAATGGAGATCCTAAATTTGAAGATTATGCTGACTACATTATTAATCACGAAAGACGGCCAGGGGTTGGCCCTTTAGCTGGATTTAGGGGTAAAAATGGAGATAAGGAGGGTCGAGGAGAGTCCAACCCCAAACAAATACAAGCCTATATTGAGAATGGTGGTTTTTGGAAGAAGCACATTCCAGAAGCAGCACAATTTTTCAAGCCTTGGAATGTTGAATACCAAGAATGGGCTGTTGAAACGGGTCTTTTTGATAAGCAGTCGCCGTATCTTTTTGATATATACATAGAACCAATGCAAAAATTTATATTGTCTGCAAAGGGAATAGGTGAAATGCAGCCACCGGATAATTTGCGTAAACAAATTATCGATACAATGGACCCTCTTCCGATCTGGTATCAGCCTTTCGAGGAACAAGTTACTGATGGAGAAGAGTTTCCATTACATGCATTAACTCAGAGACCAATGGCTATGTATCATAGCTGGGGTAGTCAGAATGCGTGGTTAAGACAAATCCACGGATATAACCCAATGTATTTACCCAAAAAGATTTGGAAAGAGAAGAATTTCCAAGAGGGAGATTGGGCGTTGGTAACTTCTAGAAGTGGTTCAATCAAAGTCCCTGTTTCCAGAATGGATGCACTGAATGAAAATACAATTTGGACTTGGAATGCTATTGGAAAAAGAAGAGGAGCATGGGGGCTCCCAGAAAATGTGACTGAATCCAACAAAGGATTCTTACTTAACCATATCATTCATGAATTGTTACCACCAAAAAAAGATGGAATGCGTTGGTCAAATAGTGATCCAATAACGGGCCAAGCCGCTTGGTTTGACTTAAAAGTTAAGGTTGAGAAAATATCAAAACAAGAACATGTTTCCCCATTCGCCCAACCGCAGAAATCTCCTGTAAAGTCTGACGTAAATGATGTAAAATATGGAGAAGATTTCATTGACTGAGCTTCCTTCAATTACACACAAGAAACTTGGCCTTGTTATCGATTTGGACACCTGCGTTGGTTGTCATGCTTGCGTAATAAATTGTAAAGAGTGGAACACATCGCATTATGGGGCTCCATTATCGGATATCGAAGCCTATGGGGAAAATCCAGTTGGAACTTTTTTAAATAGAATACATACCTATGAAGTAACTCCAGTACAGGGTTTAACTCAGACTGTGCATTTTCCTAAGTCATGTTTGCATTGTGAAGATGCTCCATGTGTTACGGTTTGCCCAACTGGAGCAAGTTATAAGAGAAGCGAAGATGGGATTGTTTTGGTAAATGAGGATGATTGCATTGGGTGTGGATTGTGCGCCTGGGCATGTCCCTATGGCGCTCGCGAGATGGATGCAGCTGAGGGAGTTATGAAAAAATGTACGCTTTGCGTAGATCGGATATATAATGAAAATATACCTGAAGAAGATAGAGAGCCAGCATGTGTTAGGACTTGTCCGGCTAATGCAAGACATTTTGGGGATTTTTCGGATCCAGATAGTAATGTCAGCAAGCTTAGTAAAGAGCGTGGTGGTATAGATCTAATGCCCGAACAACTTACTAAACCTGTTAACAAGTATTTACCACCAAGAGCAAAAGCGAAAATTTCGATAGACGGGGAAATAGATGTCTTATCTCCATTCTTAGAACCGATTGCATCAGAAACAACTGGGTTTTTGAGTTGGTTAGACAAAGCTTTGGATAAGATCTAATGCACCCTGCTCCGTCTGTCATAATATTTACTATTTTCTCAGGACTAGGTTTTGGGCTATTTTT
>CALIMD010000123.1 GCA_938028645.1 uncultured Alphaproteobacteria bacterium | reverse complement strand
AAATGATGGCTCTTTATAAACAGGAAAAGGTGAACCCCGCCTCGGGGTGCCTGCCTATCCTTGTTCAGATCCCTGTGTTTTTTGCCTTGTACAAAGTTCTTTTTGTTAATATTGAAATGAGGCATGCGCCATTCTATGGTTGGATAAAAGATTTATCGGTTGCCGACCCAACCTCAATTTTTAATTTCTTTGGTCTAATACCATGGACTCCCCCCGATTTCATGATCATTGGTGCTTGGCCGGTTTTGATGGGTTTAACAATGTGGTTGCAACAGCGGCTTAACCCTCAACCAACGGATCCGGTACAAGCTAAAGTATTTATGTTTCTGCCCCTGTTTTTTACGTTTTTACTTGGAACGTTTCCAGCTGGGTTGGTTATTTATTGGACTTGGAACAATCTATTATCGATTGCTCAGCAAAAGCTAATAATGTTCCGAATGGGCGTAAAATAAACCTCTAGTATTTTTAAATGGAGGCGAGCGTGGATGATGCGAAAATATTATATTCCGACATTGAAATAGAACAAGGACGACGACTTTTTGCCCAAGAATGCAATTTTTTATTAGGAATCGACAAGCTTGCCCAACTCCCTGTTTGTTCGCTCCCTGAAGTAGCATTTGCAGGCCGGTCCAATGTTGGTAAATCAAGCCTAATCAATGCACTTACAGGCAGAAAGGCACTCGCTCGTACGTCGAATACTCCAGGTAGAACGCAGCAACTGAATTTCTTTAACTTGGGGAAAAGATTAATATTGGTTGATTTGCCGGGTTATGGATATGCTAAAGTTTCTAAGACACAAGTTGCCGCGTGGACAAGAACGTTAAAATCGTTTTTGAAGGGACGTGTTGCACTTCGCAGAGTTTGTCTATTAATAGATTCTCGGATTGGGCTTAAAGATTTAGATAGAGAGATGATGGATATGCTTGATTCGGCCGCGGTTGTTTACCAGGTGGTTTTCACAAAAGTAGATAAATTAAAAAATAATGATCTGATGATTTTGACAACAAAGACTACCGATGAATTAAATAAGAGATCGGCGGCTTTTCCTACGTTGGCATTCACGAGTTCTAATAAGTTGATAGGTATTGGAGAACTAAGGGCGGGTTTAGCAAGCTTATCTGATTAAAAGCAAGGTGCTGATTAGGTTATGGGATGTGATTATATGCATGAATCAGTGCCAATAATTTTTAATTAATTAAAATTTTGGGGGTATTGTAATGGGCCAAACAGATACAGAGGCTCGAAAAGACTGGTTAGCTAAAGCAGGAATTTTAACTGATGCTCTGCCATTCATGCGTCAGTATGCGGGTTGCACAGTTGTTGTGAAGTTTGGTGGGCATGCAATGGGTGATAAGGGCTTATTCAAGACATTTGCATCAGATATGGTTTTGCTCAAACAAGTTGGCACTAATCCGCTTGTTGTACATGGAGGAGGACCACAAATAGGAGAAATGCTAGAACGCATGGCCATAAAAAGTGAGTTCGTCGATGGTCTTCGTATAACTGACAAATCGACAGTCGAGATCGTGGAAATGGTGTTAGCTGGATCGATAAACAAGTCTATTGTCGCGGCAATTAATGAAGCCGGTGGGAGTGCTGTTGGCGTCTCCGGAAAAGATGCTAATCTAATCACCGTCAAAAAATTAATAAGGTCAAAGACTGATCCAGATAGTAATATTGAAAAAGTAGTCGATTTAGGGTTTGTCGGAGAACCGACTAAAATGAATGCTGCATTGATAGATACTCTTATAGTTGGCGGACTTATCCCGGTGGTTGCTCCGGTTGGATTGGGGGAAGATGGCGAAACCTATAATATAAACGCTGACACAGCAGCAGGCGCATTGGCTGGTGCAACTGATGCTCAAAGAATGCTGATGCTTACAGATGTAGAAGGCGTTATGGACAAGTCCGGAAAATTAATCCCCGAGTTAACGATAAACGAGGCATATCAGCTAAAAAAAGAAGGGGTCATTTCTGGTGGAATGATTCCAAAAGTCGAAACTTGTATTGAAGCGGTTAGAAACGGGGCAGAGGCCGCTGTTATATTAGATGGAAGGGTCCCTCACGCAGTTCTGTTGGAATTATTTACATCTCAGGGGCATGGAACAATAATCAGGAAAGAGTGACAACATTGTTCGGATAGTTTTAAAGCTTTTTGACGCTTTTATTTTTGTACATAGCCCGGTCGGCCTCGGCCATAATCTGCGCTAAGTCTTTACTTTCGTACCCGTCGATTTCTATGATCCCAATGGATGCTCCAAACGGCCGACTGCGGTCACTGGTAAATTTGGAGAAGAAAGGCTCATCGTCAATAAACGAGCTTAAAATGGATTTAGCATCCCTATTTCCTTTTGCATCAAACCAAATAGCGAATTCATCTCCGCCTAATCGTGCTACCAAATCGCTCTCTTGGGCTAAATGAGTTAATTTTTTTGACAGTTCCGTTAGCACTTCATCGCCGGCTTGATGACCCAGTCGGTCATTAATAAGTTTAAAATTATCAAGGTCTATATATGCTAAGCTACCTATCGTAGTTTGAATTTTGGGCTGGCGTACGAGTTTTTTTTCAAGAGTTTCAGAGAAAGTTCGGCGATTTAGTAACCCTGTAAGCGGATCTGTGGTGGATAGTATCTCTAAGCTTTTCTGAATATGCAGATGTTGCAGCTCAACGCCAACAAGATGGGTAGCCTGTTCAAATAAATAAAAATCTTCTCCATCCCACTGCTTGCTTTCGCCAATTCCCCAAAAAATTAAGATCCCGTTTGTTCTATTTTTATATTTTGTAACGTAGGCTGCAAATCGATTATCTAATTCATCAAAAATCAGGGGAGTATCTTTATTGATACCGTCTTTTAGTGCTTCTTCAATTGAAAATGGCAAGTTTCCATCCATTATGATTTGTGGTTTGTCTCCATCGTGTTCAAATTTGAATATTTGGCAACCATCTGCGGCTAGGGTTTTTGTGATCGCTTGCACAGCCGATTCCAGGGAACTGAGTTGATCATCCGGTTCTCTGATTTGGTTATTTATATATTGAAGTATGCGTTCTTTATTTTGGGCTTTGGATAATTCAGCATCCCGTTGTCTGTCATTCGTAACATCTCGCCCAATACCCCTCGCCCCTATCCAATATCCATTTTTCCCAAATAATGGAAGGGCTGATGTGAGGAGGATGCCAGTCGTCCCGTCTGCTCTCATAATATTCACTTCTACGCTGCTCATTTCAGTTCTTGTGGTGAATGGGGAGCTGAGCTCATTATGTTGATCCGAAACCAATATTTCATCGGAGCAGGTCCCCAATATCATATTGGGTTGATAACCAAAGTTACTTG
>CALIMD010000122.1 GCA_938028645.1 uncultured Alphaproteobacteria bacterium | reverse complement strand
TACATCCTCATTCTTCATTTTCAGTTACTAACTAAAGAAATACTGTTCCACCATCTACCATTATCGTCTGCCCGGTTACAAATTTTGAGTCATCGCTGGCCAGATACAGAATTGTACCTGTTAAATCTTCTGGTACTAGGTTTCTTTGTAGAGACTGACCTGATGCTATCACCTCAGCGGCTTTTTCTAGTTTTTCTCCAAAAAATTCTTTTGTCCCCTCGGTCAGCACGGCAGATGGCCCCACAGCATTAACTCTAATCCAGTCTTTTCCGAGTTCTCTAGCCATTGCGCGGGTCATGCCTATCACAGCGGCTTTTGAAGTTGAATAGTGAAGGGCGTATGGAAGTCCAGCAAGCGCTGCTAATGAGGAAATATTAATAATGGATCCACTTTTATTTTCTCTCATCGAATTTATAACTGCCTTCGAACATCGCCATATTCCATTCACATTAACATCCATGCAATCATCCCAGTCTTTGTCATCAAGCGTATCAAAACGCCCGGTGCCCAAAGAACCGTATAAGGCAGCGTTATTGACTAGAATATCTATTTTTCCAAAGTGGGAAACGGCTGTATTTGCCATATTTTGGCAACTTTCCTGATCTCTCACATCGAGTTCAATACCGATTGCGCTGTGTTCAGCACTCGTTATCTCCTCCACCGTTTT
Source organism: uncultured Alphaproteobacteria bacterium (assembly GCA_938028645.1). Taxonomy (GTDB): domain Bacteria; phylum Pseudomonadota; class Alphaproteobacteria; order Thalassobaculales; family Thalassobaculaceae; genus UBA7326. The sequence continues at coordinate 2,194 of CALIMD010000122.1, read as the reverse complement.
TGTACAATCTTTTATGTCAGCCGCAATTACCTGGGCACCGGCGGCCGCAAGTGCTTTAGCGTATTCTCGTCCAAGTCCGCGGCTAGCACCTGTTACTATTGCAACTTTTTCTTTCAAATTAGCGCCCATTATGAAACGCTCACCAATAGAATAATCATGATCCGCTCTTTTCTATCAATGTTTCCAACTCCTTTAAAATATTATCTCTATCGGAATCGAACTCTGGAGGGGACCGATATTCTACCTTATTTACCCCGTCTATATGTAATGGGCTTGCAGCTGCCAGTGACTTGCGGCCCTCTGCGTCTTTAATCCATCTAATCATACCCCTTGCATGTAGGTTCTCGTCCTCAACCACCTCATCGAGGTCGTTTACAGTTCCGCAGGGCACACGAGCTTCATTCAACAGAGCCATAATCTCGGCCCGAGTGCGCGTTTTTGACCAACTTGTTATGAGTTCAGTTACAGCATCGAGATTTTGGACCCGGTCCGCCATTGTTTTAAATCTTTCATCGTCTTTCTTGTCTCCTTCTCCCATCGCGTCGAGGAGACGATGCCAATGTGTATCGTTATTGCATATAATTGCTGTATATCCATCGTTGGTGGGGAAAACGCCGTATGGCGCAATCGACAAACCTCCATGAAAATTGCCTACTCTTTTTGGTGCCTCACTTATGTCACTATCGAACATCAAACCAAGATTTGAAGCAAAAGAGGGAAATACAGATTCTTGCATCGAGACATCCACATAAGAGCCGTTCCCGGTTCTTTCTCTTTTTACAAGAGCTGTCATGACGCCGCCGTATAAATGAATACCGGCAAAGAAATCACATAATGCCACGCCAGCTTTTACGGGTGGGTTTTCGGCAAAGCCAGTGGCACTCATAACGCCGCTCATCGCTTGAACAGCTATATCCATTGCCTGATACCCTCGGTATGGTCCGTCTTGTCCGTAACCACTGCCGGACGCGTATATTACATCTGACTTGATGGATTTTATAGTTTCATAACCGATTCCAAGACGGTCAACTACACCTGGAGCGAAATTCTCGATAACTATATCGACAGTTTTCGCAAGCTCTAGAAAAATACCTCGGTCTTTTTCGGATTTTAAATCTAGAGAGATGCTTCGCTTATTTGGATTGAGCATTTTAAAAGGATACAACGCACCACCTCTTGCATTTCGTCGGCGCAGATGTTCTCCCCCCGGGGGCTCAACTTTAATGACATCGGCTCCTGCCATAGCCATAAGAAAAGTAGCGTATGGGCCATTATAGATTTGTGTCAAGTCGAGGACACGGATACCTGTTAGGGGATGGGAAGTATTTGACATTTATGGATCTCTTACCAAAAATTAGTTTCAACAATCACTAATGATAGTTTTATAGTTTCGCCAAATTGAATAATAAGATCTACTGGCAGATTATCAACAAGATATGCTGTCTAGATCATTTTGAATGGAGTACATCACGTGTCTACTGATATTGATTATTCGAGCCTAATGAGTTCAGGTCTGCCTGCACCCGCTCCTAAATGGCAGGGGTTTCCAGAGTATAACTTTATTGGTGGCCATAACGACAGGAATAGTATTCCTGTAGAAGATATGATATCGGCTGTAACCAATGTTCTTAAGCGTGACGGTGCATCCCTTGCCACCTACGGGATGCAACATGGCCCTCAGGGTTACAAACCGTTGAGAGAGTTTATTGTTTCGAAACTTGCTCAACGAAGTGGTATTTCTACCAGCATAGATAACATATTAATTACCTCCGGATCAGGACAGGCACTAAACTTGGTGAATGCCGTACTTTGTGAACCGGGAGATACGGTGCTATTTGAACAGTTCAGTTATGCGAGTGCTATAACTCGGATACGCAACATTGGTGTTAACCCTATTGGTGTTCCGTTAGATGAAAATGGGATGAGAATGGACTTATTGGAAGAGAAACTCATCGAATTGCAAGGTAAATCAATCAAGCCAAAATATTTGTATGTCATTCCGACGGTGCAGAATCCGGGTGGCAGTATAATGCCAGATGAAAATCGACAAGAGCTTCTTAGGCTTGCAAGGAAATTTGATTTTCCTATTTTGGAAGATGAATGTTATGCGGATTTAATCTGGGATTCTAAAAGGCCAACTGCATTGGCCGGTATGGATGACGGAAACAGAGTTATACACTGTGGTTCTTTTTCT
>CALIMD010000121.1 GCA_938028645.1 uncultured Alphaproteobacteria bacterium | reverse complement strand
ATCGATTGCGCATCGCTCGGAAACGCCTGGGAAAATGCACGCATGTGGTCATGATGGTCATACTACAATGTTATTAGGAGCCGCGAAATATCTCTCTGAAACACAAAATTTTAATGGCACGGTACAATTTGTTTTCCAGCCCGCAGAGGAAGGCAAAGGCGGCGGCAAGAAAATGATCGAAGATGGACTGTTCAAATTATTTCCAGCTGACGAAGTATACGGAATGCATAACATGCCCGGTATTAGGGTAGGTGAGTTTGCTGTCGCGCCCGGACCAATGATGGCGGCAAGAGATAACTTTGAAATTTTAGTTCAAGGTAGGGGTTCGCATGCAGCGATGCCGCACCAAGGCGTTGACCCTGTGGTTGTCGGATCACACATTGTTTTGGCGCTTCAAACAATTACAAGCCGAAATATAAACCCTCAGGAATCTTTGGTGGTGAGTGTGACGCAGTTCCATGCTGGAGAAGCATTTAATATAATCCCTGATACAGTTATGCTTAGGGGTACCTGTCGCGTATTTAATAGTGAACTTCAAGAAACGCTTCCAGATCGAATTCAACAAATAGTAGATGGTGTTTCTTCTACATTTGGGGCGAATTCAGAACTGACTTATCATAAGGGGTATCCAGCTACGATCAATGCAGTGTCCCAAACTAATTTCTGCGCTGATGTAGCAAAAGAAATAGCAGGTTGGGAGGACGGTGTAGACCTTAAGCCTACTCCATCAATGGGGGCAGAAGATTTCTCATATATGCTGCAAGAGCGACCCGGTTGTTACATATGGGCAGGCAATGGAGACAGCGCAGGATTACACCATCCTGAATACGACTTTAATGATCAACTTATAGCAGTTGGGGCAAGTTACTGGTCGAGATTAGTAGAACAGCGTCTTCCAAAAAGCATGTGAAAGCAGCTGTCCTAGTGTACTCGAACTAAAGATTAGGCGTATCAGATCCATCCATAGAATTAATAAGTGATTGAGCACGGTGGATCTTTTCTGGGTCTTTATCCCTTTGAATTATACGCAGTAAAGTATCCCTAGATAAATGATCCCCGTTTTCAGCCATTTCAAAAGCCATCTGGTCTCGCGCCTCGTAATATCGTGTGTCAAATGGGACAGCTTTTAGTTTCAGTTTTTCCCAGTAATACTGGCCTTCACCCGCTTCCCATTCCGAGTATACTTCTTGCCAAGTCCCCGTCCCCGAATAAGGATGGAGATTTGGTTCGGCGACAGTTGTACTTACCGGCTGGTAGCGTGCATCGAAGGACTGCCGGATCTCATTGCTTTTATTGGGAAGCGCTTTATGCACAGTTGTATCAGAAAATATAAGAACGTCTCCTGCCTCAAATGGCCCGGTTACCCATTTCCCCGGTATTTTTACTGCGATATCCATCCCTCCTGCGCCTGTTCCCACTCGGGTGTCTAATATGCCGTTCAAGTGAGAGCCCGAGGCAATCGCAAGAGGACCTTTGTCTATTGAACAATCACCGATCGGCACCCACATCGCATAATTAGTAGAACCGCCAATATGCACTTTGTCTTGATGGGCACCGGTAGTGAAGTCAAATGTTTCATGCTGAGGAAAAATGTTCCTTTGAACAAACATTGGATGCGCCAACGCAGGTTCTCTAAAAATTTTTGCAAATAATTCCAATACGTTTTCGTGAATTCGAGCGCGGTGAAGTTCCTCGTCTTTCCATAGTGTTCGGAAAATTTTCATGTACTGTTCTTCAGGGTCTTTGCAGGACGCCGCCAGATTAGCCACGCCTTTTTCAATTGGATAAGAAGGGTTTAACCATCCACCTGATGCTGCCTTTTTGAGCAATCGGCTTCGGATATTCAAAATGGTATTCTTTGGCAGTAATCCTCGGATAAAAAGATAACTGTTTTCATCAAGACGTCTTCGTAACTCTGTTCCGTTATTTACAAACTCAGTTGAGTCTTCAAATGCTGACATCGTTTCCATGATTAAGTTCCATTTTTTATATTGTGTAATGGTAGCATGTAATGGGTAGAAAATGTGGTCAAGGAGATTAGGCAATGTTATAGGGTCTAACACAATCACGATAAACGGAAATATAGTCAGTTTTGCCTCATTGATAGGTGTAACTATTTTTATTGAATTAAACTTATTATTGGCGGATTTGATATTAATCGGGTTAATACAAAGGTCAGAAAAGTGGGAGACGTAGAATGGCTTTGGAGGTAGGTATCATGCTGCGTGGTCAGTACCCGTTCGGGGCTGACATGGTGAAAATGGCGCATGAACTCGTTGAACAGGCCTGTTTAGCGGACCGTTTGGGATATGCTTCAATTACCAAGGGTTCACATTATTCGACCCCAGATTACCAAGCACTACAACAACTGCCGATTTTGGCCAGACTTACAGGAGAAGTAAAAAAGGCCCGCTTAAACGCAGGGATAATTATTTTGCCCCTGCATAAACCACTCGATATAGCGGAGCAAATGGCAACTTTGGATATATTGTCTGATGGGCGGATGATTTTTGGTGTAGGTATTGGCTACAGAGAAGTTGAGTTTAACGCGTTTGGGATGAGCCAAAAAGACCGTGGAAAGCGCACTGATGAGAACCTCATAGCGATTAAACGCCTTTGGAATGAAGATAGTGTTTGTATGAAAGGAACACACTTCGAACTCAAAGATGCGGTTTGTTGGCCCAAGCCAATTCAAAAACCCCACCCTCCAATCTGGATTGGTGCCAATGCTGATATAGCTCTAAAAAGAGCCGCAGAACATGGGGACTGCTGGTACATTAACCCCCATACCACGATAGAGACGCTAATCAAGCAGGTAGAGACTTACAAAGGTTTATTGGATAAAATAAGAAAACCTTTTCCTCAAGAGTTTCCCATGAGAAGGGAAGCTTTTGTCGCAAAAACAAAGGAAGAGGCTATGCGGCTGGCCGGGCCATTTGTTGCCAAAAAGTATGCCTCATACCATGCAACTGGACAGAGTGATCAGCTTCCAGCGGGGGAGAGCTTGTCTGGAGATTTTGAGGCGCTTGTTGGAGACCGTTTTTTAATTGGTTCACCTGATGAAGTTGCGGAACAAATGATTGCCATAAATAAAAAACTGGGTGTAAACCATTTAATCCTCTCAATGGAGTGGGCGGGAATGGATAAATCGACCGCCACAGATTGCATGCAACTCATGGCTGAGGAAGTTTTACCTAAGGTCAAACAGGCCACTTAATCCACGCTCATATAAAGATATATGATTATTTATTTAAAAATACTGAGATCAATAATTTCTGAAAATGAACTGATACGTTCATTATAAATGATCTCTTTCATCGGTAATCTTGAATATCCATAAGTGCAGAAGATAAAATAAACGTTTCCATCTTTCGCCATCGCAGCATCATGTTCATTGTCACCAACCATTAAAGTCGTTCTAGGGTTACCGTTAAGGTCGTCTATGAGTTGCAAAAGATGGTGTTTATCCGGTTTGCGCACGGAATAATAATCCCCTCCAGCTATTTTACAGAAAAATTGACTGAGGTTCAGTGTTTTTAGGAGATGCTCACTTGCCTCTTGAGGCTTGTTGGTACATACACCCATCAGGAAGCCAGCTTTCTTTAATTTTGTTAGTGTCTCTAAAACTCCTGGATAAGGCTTCGATAGATCGGCTGAGTGCTTTTGATAGTCTTTTAGAAATAAACTTTCAATTTCACCCAACTCTTCGGGATTTGCCGAGTGGCCAACAAAACTTAATGTTTTTTCAATAAAAACACGAACTCCATCCCCAATAAAGGTTTTGCTTTGAGTTAATGAAACTGGTTGCTTGCTAATTTGGCTAAGGATCCGGTTAGCACAGGCGTTAAGATCAGGGGCGCTATCTACCAGAGTTCCGTCTAAGTCAAAAATAATAAGCGATGGTTTCATTGGGGGCTTTAACCAATACAAGATTAAAAAAACTAT
>CALIMD010000120.1 GCA_938028645.1 uncultured Alphaproteobacteria bacterium | reverse complement strand
CATACCCTGACCTGATTCCGCTGGATGCAGGTAGAGAGAAGCATCAGCGGTCAGTCCGCGATGTAATATCGATGCAACTCCTCTGGCGTAACTTTTAGATGGTGTTGAAGCAAAAATTACATCACCTAACGACGCTCTTTTGCGTTCCAAAGTAACTTTTACCGCCGCTACTGCACAAGCGCAGCCAGCTAAGTCATCTGCCACTCCCCAACCAAAAAGTTTTCCGTTATTTGAAACAGCAGAGAAGGGATTTGAGCTCCACTTTTCAGAATGTTTTACAGGTTCACAGTCTGGGTGAGCAAATATTAATAGAGAGGGCAAAGTTGGATCACCTTTTGCAGTGGCTATCAAAACGCTGCGCCTTTGGGCACTGTCCGCTTTCTCTATAGAAAATTCACCCTTTACGGGGACTTCAGTAGGCAAATAGTCATATAATTCTACTTCGCAACCACTTTGCTTCATAGTTCTTGCAATTAGAGATTGCACAGCCGCCTCACCATTAGCTTGGGTTTCTACTAATTCTGATAGGTATTTTAGGGGCTCTTGAATCATGTATTACCTTTAATGTATCCCTCTTGTATACAATAGTAGTGAAGTCTACTAAGATAGCAACCGGTAACGGTTAAAAATAAAAAATTCACAAAAAATTTATTGTTTTTTTTTTGTATGCTCGTATTTTAATCAAATAGCAAAATATGCGGTATAAACTTGAGCGATTTAATTAAAACGGCGTCTGAATCAGAAAGTGAAACGAATTTGCCGACGCTTGTAGAGGTTAACACTGAGTCATTATCTGACACACTAGCTGAACAAGCATACACAGATCTTTCAAAGATGATCCACCAACGTAATTTTAAGGGTGGTCAGCAACTTGTTGAGTTACGGTTGGCGCAACAACTTGGAATTTCAAGGACCCCCATACGACAGGCCTTAAGACGCTTAGAAGGTGAAGGTCTTTTACAAAAACGCGGCAGCCGCCATTATTTTGTCCGTCGTGTAGAACTGCAAGAATACTTACATAGCCTTAAGGTTAGAGAAATACTTGAGGCTGAGGCAGCATTCACAGCAACCGATAATGTTAGTGAAACAAATATTCGAAATGTTTGGAAAAATTTAAAGGTGGTAGAAACTCTACAACCTTATAGTGTACTTGCCCATTGGCAATCTGACGAGGAAGTTCATAGTTTGTTTATTGACGCCTGTCCAAATAAAGTACTGCGAGAGGTAATAAGGTCATTAAGAGCAACGACTAAATTATTTGAAATAGAGAACCTTTCAGAACGCCTTGAGCCAGATAGTAGGCAACATGAGGCTATACTTACTTCTCTTCTACGCAAAGATAAAAAGGCTGCGAAGGCTGCTGTAGCAATGCATATAAAGTCACTTTATAAATTTGCTGTGAGTGTTTTGTAGGTCACTATTAACGAACCATATCAAATTTTAATCAAATTGTAGATCTAAGAAATTTTTATAAATCTGCTTAATTATAACTTCTGACAACAACAAAGTTATAATGAAATCAACCAAAGAGTAATTTATCGTCACGAACTGGCTTACCAGCTTGCACAACGGCCACTATCGAATTTGATTTCTGCGAGAAACAACTCAGGCTTTTCAATGGGTTACTATCCAATATTACCAAATCGGCATATGCACCAGGAGTTATTTCACCTATTTTTCCTTCCATCCTGACAATACGCGCATTATTTAAAGTACAATGACGCAAGGCTTCTGTTGCTCCACAAACTTTCTCGTGTATAAGAAGGCCATCACCTTGGTAACTTTTAGGCGACCAGCATAAGTCGGTACCATACCCGACATTTACACCATTCGATAGCGCATTTTCGAGAGAGGTAAGGCCAGCTGACAATACTTCGGCATTTTTAGAAGAATTTTCCTCAGTCCAGCCAAAACTAGGACCATATTTAGCATCAGCCTCGTAAGTGACCAAAGTCGGTACCAAATGAGCATCATGATCGTTCATTACTTTTGCAGTATCTATGGTTAAAAAATTACCATGTTCTACGGAACGAACACCCTTTTCTACTGCTCTTCTAATACCTAAATCAGAATAGATATGAGCCATTACATATCGTCCACATCTGTTAGCTTCGTCGACAATAGCTTCTATTTCATCTAACGAATACTGTGGATGAATTAATTTATCTCCTGGCGATGCAACGCCTCCTCCACCCATTATCTTTATTTGGTCAACACCTTGCCGAACGTTTTCTCGCACCGCTTTGCGCACTGCATCTACTCCATCGGCAATAATCGACATACCTCCAGCAACACTCTCACAACCACAAACGTCCGCAATAGCTCGTTGATCACCGTGGCCACCAGTTTGAGATAGTATTTTTCCTGAAACAAAAAGTCGAGGACCTGGGAATAATCCCTTTTCTACCGCACTCCGGTGACCAGAGTCAGCGCCACCAGCATCACGTACAGTGGTAAATCCACGTTGTAGCATTCCCTCTAAGTGCTGCCCAGCTCTAGCCGTCATTTCTGACGGCATCACGTTCCCTCGATCTCCAAACTGACCAACAAAGCAGTGTGCATGACAGTCAATAAGACCAGGCGTTATGTAACGGGCATTTACCGAAATTTGAGGAATACCATCTTGCAGATGCTTATCCTTACAAATATCCTTAATTATATCGTTCTCAATTATCAAAGAATGCCCTGATATTAACTTACCAGCGACGACATCTACAATATTGCCACCAACTAAAGCGTAATGGTTAATCTTATCTTTCATGGCTTTTTCTCTCTCATTTTGCTCATAGAATTTGTCGTAAACCCATCTAGAACATCCTCAGCGATAGCGCTTGGATCTCGATTAGCTGGATCACCCCAACCAGCCCCACCTGCAGAAAAATTTATAAATGCCTCACCTGCTTGGAGCGTTTCACGATACATTCCCACTTTCTTTTCCGCTGGTGTATTGGGCCTAAGAACCATATGATTTTTGACAGGTGAAGGTTGGCCACCATCTAGCCCCCAACCAACGGTCTTGGATTTCTTTTTCATTGATATAATCTCTGTCTCACCAGTCATACTAACTTTACGGCGCACACCAAGACCGCCCCGATACTGACCCGCCCCACCAGAATCAGGAATTAATGCTAGCTCCTCATGGAAAAGATTTGCTTGCCGTTCAAGTACTTCTATCGGAGTGTTACGCACAGTACTGGTAGAAGGATGTTGTAAAGCTGTTGCGCCATCATGCTTTCGCGTAGCACCCCAACCAATTCCTTCATTGTTACTTACAACGAATGACTGACCAGTATGATAATGTTTGCCAACCGCCATGAACCCCGGTTCGTCAGACCCAGAAGACATAGGCAACCAGTCTACAACTGGCGCTAGAGCTTTTGCTATCAGCTCAAATGCAACCATTTTTGTCCATGGCATGTATGTGGCTGTAGGATAGATAGCGTGGAAGAGATTTCCAGGATCCGCTTTAACTTCTAAAGGAATGTAGTTGCCGTGATTACTAGGAGAATTTCTAGAAGTTAAGAACTTAAAATATGTCTTAGCCATAGATATAGTTCCACCATATGTCATATTAACTGGGCCAGCTACTTGTAAGGAAGAACCGTTATAATCAACAATAAACTCAGAATCCGTTATACTTACTTCAACAGCCATTTTTATCATATCATCGGAGATGCCATCGTCATCTAACCAATCACTAGCTGACCAGGTACCTTTAGGTAATTGAGATAAAGCAGCTAACGTTTTTTGATGAGAATGCTCAAAAAAGTCTTCAATCGCCTCAAGAATTTTGGACTTACCAAACTTAGAAAAAATTTCCTTCAAACATCTCTCTCCAGTGCGCAAACACGCTACTTGGGCACCAAAATCACCCTCAATAGCTTCAGGCAACCGAGAGTTAAAAGTTAGCACCTTCCAAAGGTCTTCATCTAATTTTCCTTCTTTAATTATTCGTACACCGGGAATTATAATTCCCTCTTGATGAATGTCTGTAGAGTCAATTACGTAACCTGCATCTTTGGCACCTAAATCCAACCAATGTGCTCTTACGCATAAAAACATATCTATTTCTTTATTATCAATAAATACTGGTGACATAAGCAAAGCATCAGATGCATGCGCCGAGTTCCAATAGGGGTAATTCAACATCACAACATCACCAGGCCTCAGAGAATTCAAATCTAACTTCTCTAGCAACATCTTGAGCGCATAGTCATTAGCACCTATAAAAGAGGTAATTCCTGCTGCTTCTGCAACCATACGACCTCTAGAATCTGCAATTGATATTCCAAAATCAAGTACTTCATAAATTACTGCATTAAACGCAGTTCGAACTAAAGTTCGCCTCATTTGCTCAGCCGCAGACAAGAATAAACCAGAAATAATCTCAAGATCTGCTGCGCTAGTCTTTCCCATTTTTCACCTCAGAACGTCGCAAAGTAATTATACTCCGTTCATCTATCGAAAGTGTCTGACCCTTTATTAATGGCATAGAAGAACCCTCATCATATATCAGGCATGGACCTACATAGTTTTTATCTTTCTCTAAATGATGCACAGGGATTTTTTTTGTTTCCACAAATACAGAATTTTTGTCGTCAAACATCCTATGCCTCTCTACGGAAGTTAATTCATCAAAAGACTTAAAAGATTGAGACAAATCAGGTTTTTCTTTTTCAAGAGTAAGCTTTATAATTAGTGAAACTACTTCAGCTTCTAGACTAAATGAATGACCAAAGCGGTCTTGATGAAGTTCAGTGAACCTTGTAAATAATGAACTACTTGTGTCGTTACTTTTAAATGGCACACTCAAAGTGTGTTCTTGTCCAATAAATCTTACCCTTGCAGTAATTGAGGAAAGAGGTTGACTAATCTCTTTTGTTTTTTCAAGTAATTCTTTCGTTGAATGTAGCTCAAGCTCTTTAGCTTTAAGCTTTATTTCTTGAAAGTTTTGTGAGTCAATTTTTTTTAAGACTGATATAGATTGGGTAAATGATAAATCACTAGTCATCATACCCAAAGCAGAAAAAACTGATGGTAAAGGTGGAACCACTAGCTCAGACATTTCTAATTCATCAAACAACATTGGGCCGATTAGAGGGCCACAACCTCCAAAAGCCAAGAGAGTGAAATCTCGGGGGTCGAGGCCCCGCTCTAGCATCATTTCTTTTATAGCCGATGCCGTCTTTGAAATTAAAACTTTGATTATTGAAATCGAAGCTTCAGCCGTATCAATTTGAAGGGGGATAGCAATATTTTTGTCAATTGCTTGCTTTGCCAGTGTATCAGCTACCTCCATTTTCCCACCCATAAAATTAGAAGCTGTAATATAACCAAGATGAAGCGCAGCATCAGTTAAAGTTGCTTCTGTCCCTCCTCGTCCATAACAGGCTGGGCCTGGCTCTGCGCCTGCACTTTCTGGGCCAACAGTCAATAACTTGTTATCAATCTTTGCTATTGAGCCACCACCTGCACCCAACGTTCTCAAATCAAATATAGGCTGTAATATTGGAAAATGGTCAACAGAGGCTTCGAAAACATCAACGGGCTCAAAATCTAAGATCAAGTTTGCATCTAAACTAGTTCCGCCAACGTCTATCGATAGTAAATTCTTTTTATTCATTATTTTAGATAATTCCAATGCTCCAGAAACACCTCCAGCAGGTCCAGAAAAAATAGTGGAAATAGGTTTCGCTGCAGCCATTTCAAATGTTAAGGCGCCGCCTGCAGAATTCATTACATAATACTTACCATCAAATCCTTTTTCTTGCATGCCTGACTTCAGATGCTGAAGATAATTTTTAAGTACAGGCTTAATGTATGAGTCAAGAACTGTTGTACTTGTACGCTCGTATTCCCGGTACTCATTGGCCAACAATCCTCCAGCTGAAATGGCGAGCCCCGGATAATTTTCTTTAAGCAAATTAACTGCAGTTTCTTCATGCCGTGTGTTGGCATATGAGTGAAGAAAATTTAGAGCAATTGCCTCACAACCGGCATTATTTATGAGCTCATGCGCAGCGTCTAGAACTTCTTTTTCATCGAGAGGGTGAATTTCTTGGCCTAAAAAATTTATACGACCATTTACACCCCGTATATTGCGGCGCCGAACCAAACTTGGGAGCTGCTCGAAGTCAAATCGATACATATCTACAAAATTGAGACTCCCACGGCCGATCAAAAATATATCTTCGAAACCTTTGTTTGTTATTATACCGACATTAGCACCCTTCCGCTCCAGTATCGCATTCAGACCTAAAGTCGTCCCATGCATAAAGTCACCAATTTCTGATAGCGGGACTTGGATGCTATCTACTCCATTGAGTACAGCTTGCGCGGGATCCATCGGTGTTGTAGGCACCTTGAAGTGACTTAATGATTTTCTTTTTTGATCGTAAACCACAAGATCCACAAATGTACCACCGATATCAATTGCTAACTTAAATCTACTCAAAAGAGATACTCCTAATAAACAGCTTCAATGAGCTTTGACGTATAATTATGTCTCGGGTTGGTTAATACTTGTTGTGTTTTTCCATGCTCTACAATCTGTCCACCACTTAGAATGTAAACACGATCACACAAAATTTGGGCCACCTTTATATCATGCGTTATAAAAATCATCGCAATTCTCTTTCGCTCAAGAAGATTCGAAAATAATTCTAAAATTTGACTCTGAGTAGAGACGTCGAGCGAGGACAACGGTTCATCGCAAACTAGCATTTCCGGATCAACAGACATTGCACGCGCAATAGCAATCCTTTGTCTCTGACCTCCAGAGAATTCATGAGGAAATTTTTCCATTGCAGAACCATCAAGACCAACATCAGATAATAGTTGAGCAATTCTTTCTTCTCGAACAGCCTTGGACAAGGCTGGCTTGTGTATCAATAGGGCCTCACTAAGTGCATTTCGAATATTATATCGAGGATTCAGGCTACCGTATGGATCTTGAAAAACCATTTGAACATCAGATTTAAACTTTTTAATTTCACTCTTTTTAAATGAAAATACGTTTTGTCCCTTGTACTTATAGCTGCCATCGTTTGGGATGCTAAGCTTAGTAATAATTGAAGCTAAGGTAGATTTTCCACTTCCAGACTCAC
>CALIMD010000119.1 GCA_938028645.1 uncultured Alphaproteobacteria bacterium | reverse complement strand
TTTTTTTTGGAGATGGAAATGCCCAAACTGAAGTCTAAAAGCGGCGCTAAAAAGCGTTTCCGCGCCACGGGGACTGGTAAGATCCTCCACAATCAAGCATATAAGCGACATGGTATGAGCAAACGGCCAAGAGATATGTTGCGCAATAGTCGTGGCACAACGACCCTCTGTGCTTCGGACGCTAAAATCGTCCGAAAATTTTTACCGTATTTGTAGGGGAGGGTTGATATGGCTCGTGTTAAACGCGGAACTACGGCGCATGCTCGCCACAAAAAAGTTACAGATAAAGCCAAAGGCTATTATGGACGCAGAAAAAATGTTTTCCGCGTTGCCGTTCAGGCGGTAGAGAAAGCTGGCCAATATGCTTACCGTGATAGGAAGGTTCGTAAAAGAACATTCAGAGGCTTATGGATTCAGCGCATTAATGCCGGTGTTCGTGAACATGGATTGACTTATTCTCAGTTTATGAATGGATTGAAAAAAGCAGGAATTGAACTTGATAGGAAAGTTCTATCGGATTTGGCTATAAGTGAACCAGCTTCTTTTAAAGGATTGGTTGAAAAGGCCCAAGCGGCGTTAGTTTAAACATTCCATAATCCGTGCAGGTGGCAAATATGTTGGCTGTCCAGAACAAGTAGAGAGAAGGGATCTGCCATCGCGGGTCCCTTTATTTACTTCGTGACGTTAAATATGAAACTATGGGCTATGAATAGGTGGTTGGTGAGATGAAAGAGTGGGAAGATCAAAAAACGAAGTTGGTAGCGTCTATTCACTCGGCTTCTACGCTTGATGAATTGGAAGATATTCGGATAACTGCCCTTGGAAAGAAAGGGACTATTACAGGACTTATGAAAAGTCTTGGATCTCTTGACCCGGACAAACGAAAAGAAGCGGGCCAATTGCTTAATGCAATAAAAGAACAGGTTGCTAGCGCCATAGATGTCCGAAAAGTAACAATGGAAGACGCGGCACTAGAGACTCAACTGCATAGAGACCGAGTAGATGTTACACTTCCTATTCGTCCGGAAAGCAATGGAAGTATTCACCCGATCACCCAAACAATTGACGAGCTAACGGCAATATTTTGTGAAATGGGTTTCAGTGTCGCGGATGGCCCGCATATTGAGTCTGATTATTATAATTTTTCTGCCTTGAATATCCCACCGGAACATCCAGCACGTCAGGAACAAGACACTTTTTATCTTCCCCCCGATGAAACAGGCACGCCCCGTGTGTTGAGGACGCATACATCCCCGGTCCAGATTAGAACCATGGAAAAAACTACTCCGCCGATTAAAATTATAGTGCCTGGTCGAACATTCAGATCCGACCACGATGCTACTCATTCTCCTATGTTTCATCAGGTTGAAGGATTAGTAATCGATAAAACCTCCCACATGGGGCACCTCAAAGGCTGTCTTATAGACTTTTGCAGAGCGTTTTTCGGCGTCGATGACTTACCCGTTAGGTTTAGGCCAAGCTATTTTCCATTCACAGAACCTTCAGCTGAAGTTGATATTGGTTGCACCCGTGCCGGAGGGGAATTTCGGATAGGAAAGGGTGACGATTGGTTGGAGATTTTAGGATCAGGAATGGTTCACCCAAGAGTTCTTTCGGGTTGTGGAATTAATCCAGACGAGTATCAAGGTTTTGCTTTTGGAATGGGAATTGAACGCATAGCCATGCTTAAATACGGTATACCTGATCTACGGCCGTTTTATGATACCGATATTCGGTGGCTCAAACATTATGGTTTTGTCCCACTAGATTTGCCCACTATTGCAGGAGGGATAAATCGATGAAATTTACGCTTTCATGGTTAAAGGAACATCTAGAGACAGATGTGTCTCTGAACCAAATTTGCGAAAAGTTGCCGATGTTAGGCCTTGAAGTAGAAAGTATTCAAGACCGGTCGGATGAACTTTCAGAATTCATAGTTGGCTATGTTGAAGAAGCATACCAGCATCCAAACGCGGATCGGTTGCGCGTCTGCATTGTAGATACAGGCTCTGAGAAAGTTCAGGTCGTGTGTGGAGCTCCAAATGCACGAACCGGAATCAAAGGGGTTTTTGCTCCAGCGGGTGCCAGGATACCTTCGACTGGAGACGAGTTGAAGAAGGGTGTAATTAGGGGAGAAGCGTCTAATGGGATGCTTTGTTCAGAGAGAGAAATGGGAATTTCTGATGAGCATGATGGAATCATTGAACTACCCAGCGACAGTAAGATTGGAGAGGGTTTTGCCAAAATAGCAGGCTTTGATGACCCCATTATCGATATTGCTATTACACCAGATCGAGCAGATTGCTTGGGAGTTCGTGGAATTGCCAGAGATCTAGCAGCAGCAGGTCTTGGCAAATTAAAACCTCTCGATACATCTCCAGTTAAAACCACTTTCAAGAGCCCTATTGATTGGAGAGTAGACTTACCAGATATGGATCCCCCCTTAGCACCGCTAGTGGTTGGTAGATATTTCAAAGGGGTAAAAAATGGGCCTAGCCCCAAATGGCTTAAGGAGCGGTTACAAGCAGTGGGTCTTCGTCCAATCTCTGCACTCGTGGATATAACTAACTATGTTATGATGGACGTTGGTCGCCCACTCCATGCTTACGATGCAGATAAAGTGGAAGGTGATATTTTTATCCGATTAGCAAAAAATGGAGAAAAATATACAGCATTAGATGGAAAAGAATATGTCTTTGATGAAGAGATGATCGTGATTGGAGACGATAGAGGAGTTGATGACTTAGCAGGCATAATGGGTGGTGAGAGATCTGGCTGCGGCGATGGAACGGTTAATATGTTTCTTGAAGCTGCTATTTTTGATCCAATTCGAACCGCGACCACAGGACGGAAGCTCAATATAATATCGGATGCAAGATATAGATTTGAGCGAGGACTTGATTCTACCTCACCGTTTTGGGGGTCAGAATTGGCAGCTCGACTAGTCCTTGATATTTGTGGAGGAGAAGCTAGTGAGCTGGTTGTTCATGGTGCAGAACCAGATTGGAAAAAGACCTTCACTTTAAGATATAGTCGGATAGAAAATTTAACAGGTGTGAAGGTTCCTGAGCCAGATTGTTTAAGAATTCTGCAAACGTTAGGTTTTGAAGTTTCTGGCAAGGATGAACGAATTGAATGTGTTGTTCCACCGTGGCGTGCTGATATCATAGGGGAGGCCGATCTTGTTGAGGAGATAGTACGGGTATGGGGATTTGATGAAATTCCCATGATTTCCATGCTTAATGACAATGTCATCCCTCAACCTGCCCTTAGTATCAGTCAGATTAGAGAGGGGCTTGCGAAACGCAGTTTGGCCGTTAGAGGTATGGCAGAAGCGGTTACATACTCGTTCCTCTCATCGCGGGATGCAATTTTGTTTGGAGGCGGAGCAGAGGAACTTCGTTTAAATAATCCTATCAGTGCAGAATTAGATGCGATGCGTCCATCCGTTTTACCTAATTTGATATCGGCAGTCGGGCGTAATTCAAATATGGGTTCAAACGATTTAGCTATTTTTGAAGTTGGACCTCAGTACTCAGACGCAACACCAACTGGTCAACAATTGGTCGCAGGTGCAATCAGGTCAGGTAATACAGGGGCAAGAGATTGGGCCAAATCAACACGACCGGTAGACCTTTTTGACATAAAAGCCGATGCTCTATTTGTTTTGGAAAGCCTGAGCGCTCCAACTAATAATCTTCAAGTGGACCCATCTGGTGCGCCTGGTTGGTACCACCCTGGACGTTCAGGTGCTTTTCGATTAGGACCAAAAGTTTTGGGCTATTTTGGGGATATTCATCCAAAAGTACTTGCAACTATGAATGTTGAAGGCCCTATCGTGGGTTTTGAAGTGTTCATAGAAAATATACCAGCCACTCGGTCTAAGGGCCCGTCTCGATCTCTTTTGAAACTAGATGCTTTACAATCTGTGAACCGGGACTTTGCCTTTATAGTAGATCAGGAGTTGCAGGCCGAGAAATTAATTAGAGCAGCGCAAGGAGCGGATAAAGCCTTGGTAACTGCAGTTCAGTTATTTGACGAATATGCAGGTAAAGGTATTCCAGACGGGAAAAAGTCACTTGGTATTGCCGTCACTATTCAACCTAGAAATCAAACTCTTACGGATGAAGAATTGGAAACTATTTCTGATAAAATAATCAGTAAAATCACGAAAGATACTGGTGGTTACCTGAGAGATTAGGATGAGATAAAACTCTATATTTTTGGACATGTTCTTTAATATGTTTAGTTTGCATCTGTCGGTTTTACCATGACAAAGCGCATTCTCGAACCCAGAAATTCAACAGCGGTTAATATCTCGGTGGCATAAACACCGCTATCGATTCCGATTCTATGA
>CALIMD010000118.1 GCA_938028645.1 uncultured Alphaproteobacteria bacterium | reverse complement strand
CAGATGCGTTTAACATAACAGAGACTGAACAGTATTTCTCGCTCGATAGACGAACAGCCTCTTCAACACGTTGTTGCGACAAGTTATTGCCGGAAATTGTGTAAATTAAATGTATTTTTTTATAAACCCTTGGGCTTGCTTCAGCTCGTTCTCCCTCCAGTTCTACCTTACAGCCAGTAACTGTCTGTCTCATCCTTCCCAGAATATGCATTACGTCTATGCCGGAACAACCTCCTAAACCCATCAAAACCATCTCCATGGGGCTTGGTCCAAGAACCTCTGTCGAACTAGAAGTCTGAGATCCATCCATTATGGCCCCGTGGCCGCTACCAGACCCCGCGATAAACCTCAAACCCGAAACCCACGTGACTTTCGATGTCATTTTAGTCATTAGATATTCCATATTCTAAAATTCAACGTTCTATTTATTACAAACGTTATTGTGCTGGATTTCAGCAAGTAGACCATAACTCTAAAGCACCCTATTGTCTAAAATCCCGTGTCCAAAAGCCTAAAGGTTAGCGATCGGATGCGAGATATCTAGAATAGCAAGCATCTGTTCACTTTCAGTCAACAACTTATAGAGGTAGTATTCTGTAATCTACTTGGGAGCATCTAAGCGTTGAAGGAATCTGAAATATGAACCGACTTGATGGTAAGACAGCCCTTATTTCTGGCGCATCCAGGGGAATTGGTGCGGCAGCAGCTAGGTTGATGATAAGTGTGGGGGCAAATGTAATTATCGGCGACGTTTTAAAAACTAAAGGCGAAGAAACTGCTGAAATACTGGGCCCTAACGCAAAATTTATCCATCTTGACGTAACTGATGAAAATGATTGGTCCAATGCTGTAGATCTGGCTGTAGATCAATTTGGCGGTCTAGATATTTTGGTTAATAACGCAGGGTTATTTCTGGGAAGAGACTTTTCAGATATATCAGTCGATGATTGGAATAGATTAGCTAATGTCAATATGACCGGTGTTTGGCTGGGAACCAAGGTAGCAACCGATGCTCTCGCAAAGCGCGGCTCCGAGAGCAGTCAAGGAAGTGCGATAGTTAATATCTCTTCGGTCGCGGGACTGGTTGGCTCAGAGCTTGATCCTTTATATTCCATGACCAAGGGAGGCGTGACCTTGTTTACCAAGTCAACTGCACTCAATTTCGGTCGGAAAGGTCATAAAATTAGAGTCAATTCGGTACATCCCGGCGTAATACAAACGGATATGGGCGAACAAACTTTTGTCTCCCGCGCCCAACAACACGGCACGAATGATATAAAGAAATCCCGTGATGTAGCATTAGCAGGACATCCAATAGGACGCCTAGGAGTTCCGGAAGATATAGCTAAAGGAATTGTATTTCTGGCATCCGATGATGCTGGCTTTATGACAGGTTCATCATTGGTAATAGATGGAGGCCTCACCGCACGCTAAGCTCATCAGTTAATTTGAAAGCAAACTTATATTTCATTTAATAAATTATTTTGTATCGCTCGCGCTAAAAAACGAGATGGAGAAAGTGCCGTCGTTACAGTCCGTTCGATAGGCCAAGGCTCGCCGAGCATCTGACTGGTTAAAACCTCTGCGGAAAGTGCTGAGGTCATAATTCCCCTTGATCCGAGCCCAGCTAGGACAAAAAGATTTGGCTGATAATTGACACAGGATGGAAACTTGCCCCGAGGGCCGTGGCTCAGTCGTTTGAAATCTCTCTTAAATTTTTCTGCTTCAGGAACAGGCCCTACGACGGGTAGTCGATCAGGCGTTGCACTACGGATAGCAGAATAACCCAACCATTGATCAAACTGATAATCTGGGAAAAGAGACCTTAATTCCCGATCTAAATTATTATAATTTTTTTTATGCCCCTCAACGGTGACAGATTGTGGCCACTCGTTCTCGTCAAAGCCGTTTCTCGAATAGGTAGATCCAACTACATGGAATTCATCAATACTGGGCAGTAAATAGCCATTATTTATGATGCTCACCTTCAATTTATGGCTGTTTTCATTTTTGGGGATAAAAGAGATCTGTCCAAGAAGTGAACTTAAAGGTAGAAACGACATAGGTTTAAAAAATTTACTCTGTTGAGCTGCCGCAATCACTAGTATGTCTACCGTTGCTATCCTTTGTCCTGAATAGTCATACAACCACCAGCCATCATCTCTATAAGCAAATTCATGCACAGTTGCACCAAGGAAACATTCGGCTTTTTGCGACATATACTGTGCATATCCTTTTGGGTTCAAGGCACCTCCGTGCGGAAACCAAATCCCATGTGAAGATACTTTTATCCCTATTTGTAATGAGGATTCTGAGGGCGACATTAATTGAGCAGCGCCATGCCACAAGCTAGCCTCGTCTTTCATGTGCTGGACGCGTCGACGCGCTTCATCTTTTTGAAAAAACTTTATGACACCGCGGCTATTCCATCTTATTTCACTATCTTCGATTGAACTCAATGCCATTCTATAGGCTCTATCATAGAAGCGATTCATGTTGCTTGCGTTCAAGCCCAGTTCGGGTGCTATTAACCCCGCTTCTATACCAGATGCACGCTCCGCAACGTCTTCTTGCTGGTCGAATAGCAAAGCCCTTTTCCCTCTGCGGGCCAGCGCTTCTGCCATGGCGCAACCAGCAAGTCCAGCACCAATTATACCTATTGTGCCCTGACTTTGAACTGGCGGAGGAGGCCTAAACCAAGGAGCCAGATACTTTGTTTTATTTTTGCCTATAAATTTGCCTTCCAAGATCCCTAATTTACCTGATAAGGCGTCTCGTTTTTCCATTTGAAAGCCCTGCATAGCTAACCTATGCTGGATTTCTTCATCATCGCAAATGGATATTAGATCAGCTTCTGGCTTACTAAGTCTAGCTAATTCCAAACAGACGTTTTGGGACCACATTTCTGGATTCACCCGCATAGGAAACCCATTTAAGAACCAAACGTCCACTTCCGCCTCAACCTCAGCAAGGACCTCATCCACCGGGCCAACCACAAGAGTGAGTGCTATTTTATTGTCTTTGGACCATACGCGGTGAAAACCAACATGCGGTTTTGGATATT
>CALIMD010000117.1 GCA_938028645.1 uncultured Alphaproteobacteria bacterium | reverse complement strand
CGTTTCGGTTGCCCTTCGGAACTTATTATTATTTGTTGGTGGAATGATACTATTAATAATTACGAGCCCAAAGCTCACTGGTCTTGTATTGTTGGTGATTCCATTTGTGATAGTTCCTATAATCATTTTGGGCCGAAAGGTAAGAACTTTGAGCCGTTATTCACAAGACAGAGTTGCTGATATTGGCTCCCATGTAGAAGAGATTTTAACGGGTATCCGAGTGGTACAGGCCTTTAGCCATGAAATATTGGATAAAATTAAGTTTGCGAAACGGGTCGAAAATGCATTCGACACAGCGGTGGAAAGAGTTCGAAAAAGAGCTCTGCTTACTGCAGTTGTAATCGCATTTATTTTTGGAGCAGTTGCTGTTGTATTATGGATTGGTGGTCGCGATGTGCTTGCAGGACGCATTTCTGGAGGTGAACTTTCAGCTTTTGTGTTTTATGCAATTGTTGTTGCAGGTTCTACGGGTGCTCTATCGGAAGTCGTCGGGGAATTGCAGCGAGCAGCAGGCGCGATGGACAGATTAAATGAATTATTATTAGTTTCTTCAAATATTAAAATTCCTTCAGAGCCGAAAGAGCTTCCAGAAAAAGTGAGCGGTGCTATAAAATTCAATAGAATAAATTTCTATTACCCTTCGAGACCAGGACAGTTAGCGTTAGATGATTTTACTTTAGAAATAAAGCCGGGAGAAACAGTCGCATTGGTAGGACCTTCTGGTGCGGGAAAAAGCACGGTCTTTCAACTTTTGCTTCGGTTTTATGATCCCAGTTCAGGCAATATAAAATTAGACGATGTTTCATTGGATCAAACTGATCCTCGAACTATAAGAGAGCAAATAGGTCTCGTCCCTCAAGATGGTATTATTTTTTCTGAAAATGTCTTGGAAAACATTCGATATGGAAGACCTGAAGCATCGAAAGCGGAGATTAGATCAGCAGCTGAATCAGCCAATGCAATAGATTTTATTGAAGAATTACCCGACGGGTTTGAGACAAATTTAGGTGAAAAAGGTGTCCAGTTATCTGGCGGACAGCGACAGAGATTAGCAATCGCGCGGGCAATTTTACGCGATCCTTCGGTTCTCTTATTGGATGAAGCGACAAGCGCATTAGATGCTGAGAGTGAGAGTTTTG
Organism: uncultured Alphaproteobacteria bacterium; assembly: GCA_938028645.1. GTDB lineage: Bacteria > Pseudomonadota > Alphaproteobacteria > Thalassobaculales > Thalassobaculaceae > UBA7326. The sequence continues at coordinate 5,482 of CALIMD010000117.1, read as the reverse complement.
TTCAGCGTGCCCTGGATAGAATAATGGTGGGCAGGACAACTCTAATAATCGCACATAGATTGGCAACTGTCTTAAGCGCAGATCGTATAATTGTTATGGAAAAGGGACGCGTTATAGCTTCAGGAGGACATGACCAATTACTTAAGTCCTGCCCACTCTATACTAGGTTGGCCAATCTTCAATTTGATTTGGATTCTGCTACTAGATAAGCATCTAAAAATATTTTAGCGTTGGGTTAACTTCATTTCAATTCGTCTATTTCTTCTATTTCCTATTTCATCTCGTCGCTTATCGAGTGGTTGAAATTCGCCGTAACCCGCTGCCGAGAGCCTATCTGCTGGAACTCCTTGACCAATAAGAAACTCCACCACGGATATAGCTCTCGCTGCGGATAGAGCCCAGTTATTTTTGAAGTGCTTATTAGAAATAGGGATATGATCAGTGTGACCCTCTATCTGTAGAATCCAATTTATCTTCTTTGGAATATTTGGTGCGATGGAGTTCAGTGTTCTGGCTAATTGTGCAAGTTCTTTTTTTCCTGCCGCTGCAATGTCTGATGCTCCAGAGTCGAACAGTACTTCTGATTGAAAAACAAAACGGTCCCCGACTGTCCTTATATCGCGGCGGTTTTTGAGAACGTCTTGGAGTCTACCAAAAAACTCTGATCTGAATTTTGCAAGTTCTTGTACCCTAGAAGCTAGCGCGCGATTAAGTTTTCTTCCTAGATCAACTATTTTTACATTCTTTAACTCATTTTCTATTTCAGATTTCTTGAGAATATCATTTAAACTCATCATCTCTCTCTTGAGAGCTAATATTTGGGCGTTCAACTGGTTCGTGGATGAAGCATATTTTGCTTCTAGTTTTTTGTTCAGTTCTTTGGAATTGATCAAGTGCAGTTTTTCTTTTGAGAGTTTGATAATTATTTTTTGTAGCAAGTCTCTAGCTTCGTCTAGGTCAGATTGCATGAACAGGCTTAATTTCCTTGTCCCTTCAAGCTCTTTGGCTGTTTGTTTGTTCTGTAATGTCTTTGCCTCAAGTTTCGATTCGATATCTTTTAACTGATCCCGAGCACTCTCTAAATCAGATTGGCTCATGGCTAAAGACGATTGAGATAACGTTAGGTTTTTTTGTAAAGCATCCCTCCCAGAAGTTAAATTATTGACCTGTTTTCCGAGAGAATCATTCTGAATAATCAATTCGGAAATTTTTGAATTTAGAGTCTTCTGTTTCGAAGTTGAAGTGATCAAACTTGCATTTAGGCGATTAATATTATTTGCAAGTTTTGAATTGGTTGTTTTTTCTATTGATAACAATTCTCCTAACTCAAGGATTTGCCCTTGCAATTTTGCAAGATCGTTATCCCTACCGGAAAGTAACTGTGTTAAATAGAATTGCGCCACAATAAAGATCATTAGCACAAAAATAATGACCATGAGTAGCGCAGCGAGAGCGTCTACAAAACCAGGCCAGATATTCGTTTCTTGAGTTCGACTTCGGCGAGCTGAGATGGTCATTAGTGAATGAGACCTCTCATTAGTCGGCTTCCTCTGCTAAAACAGCAATTGTCCTTGCTAATAATCGGATTTCTTGTCTAATTTCTTCTATGGATTTGTCTCGTCCCGTCTTAAGCTCTTTGATTAGCTGTGATAACTGTGTGTCAATATTTCGAAGATTTTGACGATAATCATCTTTACTTTTTTCTTGCGAATATTCTGTAAGTTTTCCTATTGCAGAATTACTTCTTTCCTGATTATCACTGAGACCTCTGATAACTTGTGTTTCCGCCTCCAACTTGTCTACTATTAAGTGAAGACTATCATTTATTTTAATTAGATGCTGATTGGTTTCGTCTCTTCCATCCTCATTATGCATCATTATTCTTTGAAGACGATCCAGGCTCTCGGCGGTTTGTTCAAAAAGTGCCGCTTGATAAGCGGTTCCAGATATTTCGTGATCCCCGGTAACATTGTTGCCTGCACTTAACTTTGTTAAACCAGATAACCACTCTTCTAGATCGTTGTAGAAGCGATTTTGAGCTTGGCCTAACTGCAGGTCTATAAAACCTAATGCTAATGATCCCGCAAGCCCAAATACTGATGAGCTGAAAGCAGTTGCCATACCAGATAATGGTGCATCCAAACCGATTTTTAGATCAGAAAATGCTTTCTCCAAATTGCCGCCTTTTAATGAAAGGCCACCAATGACATTACTTACAGCGCCAACTGTTTCTAAAAGTCCCCAAAAGGTTCCTAATAACCCTAAAAATATCAACAACCCTATTAGATATCTTGATGTATCCCTGGACTCAGATAGCCTCGAGTCTATACTGTCTAAAAGTGATTTTAGGGAGGTAGCAGATAAGCTGATTTTGCCATTCGTCTTATCACCCAGCATATTAGCGACGGGCGCGAGGAGCCGTGGCGGTCGTTGTTTGGTTAGGCGCTGTTTATTTAGACTTCTGTATTGTGAAATCCAAGCCATTTCAGGACTTAAGAGTGCTATTTTTCGAACGATAAAAATTAATCCAAAAAGAAAGACTCCCAGTATCATCCCATTCAACGCGGCATTCGCCATGAAGGCATGCCCTAGCGGTATTATTAAAAAACTAGCAATTACAAGTATCACCAATACAAATAGCAAAACCCTAATGAGATAGTGGTTCATATTTGTCACGTTTCGCCTCGCTATTAACAGCCTTTAATCTTCTTTTTAGCAAGTATGCGCGTTTAGGCTAATTAAGTAAAACTATATCAACTCGATTAGATAATTCGGCGTCCATATTATTTCCTAGAGCTCGGACAGTTATTTTGTTTGCCTCTACACCCATTTTTATCAAAAATGATCTTACCGAAATGGCTCGCATCAGCGAAACCCGTCGAGCATTACTGAGGTTTCTATCCGACGAATATGCGGTCAACTGAAATCGCTGATTTTCGTCGAAACCTTTAGATTTTATCTCAGCCTTGAGTCTAGATAAATCCTTTTCTCCCGCGTTCTTTGCTAAAGGGCTAAATAATATCACAAATTTTTTCTGGTCGAGTTTTGCTTCTTTTATCAGAGTGCGCGGTATAACCTTCGCGACGACTTGTTTTTTCGTCTCTTTTTCGACGACAACCGACAGTTTACCATCTTGGGATTTGTTCTTTGACCGATTAGTAGTATGCCTTGACGCCTTAAATTTTGGTTTATCAGCAATTACCTTTGAGTTTTTGAAAGGAGCGCTAGTGGTTTTCTCTATTGTTTTTTTAGTGAGTTTTTTTATTCGATTGGAAGGTAAATATTTCACAGGCCCCTGTTGGTCTTGCGGTTGCCGTCGAAATGAACCTAATGGTTGACGTGATTGTACAAACTGGGTTAACGACTCCAAATTTACTTCAATAGTCTGGGTTCGCGCACTTCCAATAATGATTGTTTCTTGTGCCTTAGTTTGTTTTGTCGCCCCTGTTAGATTAATCCCAAAAATCACAAGAAACACAAATAAGAGGATATTCATTTTAATCCTCGTAATCATATCCACGTACTCCACTGAAAATGAAATTTGCAATAAAACCTATCTCAAAAAGCATCTGTTCACAACGTATTCAGTCGAATTATTATACAAGGCTTATTTATCTGATACGCTATCATCCTTGGTTTTTGCTTTTATTAGTCCCAACAATCTATGATGGATACGTGCGTTCGCAGCCAATATTTCTTTTTTTTCTATCATTTTTACACCACCACTTATATCGGTGATATAGCCTCCAGCCTCTCTTACTATTATGATGCCTGCGCTCAACTCCCAAGGATGGGTTTGAGAGTGCAAACAACCGTCCAGTCGGCCGGCAGCGATGTAAGCGAGATCTAAGGATGTTGATCCCAAATTCCTGACCATACCCGAAGATTTAGCAATTTTATCTATATATTGATTATAACCCTCACAAGGATATGTTTCGGGGTGGTCGCCGGTTGCTATAACACAGTCAGCAATATCACGGCGTTCGGATATTCTTATTCTACTATCATTTAAAAAGGAGCCAACTCCCTTTTCAGCCCAAAACAGCTCATCTCGAGTTGGATCGTATACGGTGCCAGCTACTAGTTCTCCATCTTCTTCGAGACCGATCGATATTGCCCAATGCGGGATTCCATGAAGAAAATTAGTGGTTCCATTGAGTGAGTCTACAACCCATTTCCTGTTTTTAGGATCCCTGCTTTCGATAATCTTAGACCCTTTAAATACAAGTCCATAATCGGGTCTTGCGTGTATCAGTTCCTCGCTGATTTTCCTATGCGATGCAGCGTTTGCAGTTTTGACAAAATCTTTGGGACCTCTGCGGGATGCTTGGAGTTGTTCGACCTCTCCAAAATCACGCAATAGTGTCCTCGATGCTTTGTAGCAGGTCTTAGACATGACGTTGATTATTGCGGTTCTTGTTGCCATCGGGTCCCCAATGAAAATAAAGATTTGAGCTAGTCTTTAGCTCTTTCTACATAACTGCCGTCTTCAGGTTTTATCACCACTCGAATCCCTGTCTCAATATGGGGCGGTACCATTATGCGTGCGCCGTTTTCTAGAACAGCTGGTTTGAAAGACGACGACGCGGTTTGTCCCTTTATTACTGCGTCGGCTTCAACTACTTCAAAGGTAACGGTATCTGGCAAAACTACAGATAAAGCCTCTCCTTCGTAACTTTCAATTATTACATCCATACCATCCTGTAGATAAATCACTTTATCGCCCAATAACGCCGCATCAATCATTGACTGTTCAAAAGTTTCAGTATTCATAAATGTTAATGTCTCTCCGTCACGAAACAGAAATTGTGCTTTTTCTTGTTCTAAACGAACTCGTTCTACTTGCTGGTCCGCGCGAAATCTTTCATTAAGTTTACTTCCATTTCGAATATCCTTTAACTCAACTTGATTGAAGGCGCCTCCTTTTCCAGGCTTTACAGCTTGTGTTTTAACGGTTACCCAGAGCCGATTGTTGTGCTCTATAACGTTACCCACACGAACCGCATTTCCGTTTATCTTCATTTCGAAGCTCCGTTGAGATTTTAAAAGACCGTCGGCGTTTTAGCAGGGAGACGGCATCCTGTCCATGAAGCAATGTAATCGCCAGGCTCTAGCAATTCTATCTACTGTTTTTAAAGGCTTCATTAAAAGCCTTTACGGCAGCTGACTCGCCCTCTTTATGGTTCCAAACACCACCAATCGTTGCTAGAAAATCAACCCCTGCACTAATTAAAGGTTGGCAATTCTCAGTTGTTATCCCGCCAATTGCCACGGACGGCACTGTAGTCATTTCTTTCCACCAACGGACTGTTTCTAATTCTGCCGGCGTTGTCTCTAGTTTTGTCTTTGTTTTGAAAAATGCCCCAAATGCAACATATTCTGCACCATTATCAGAGGCTTCTACCGCAAGATGCCTCGAATTTTTACAGGTAACTCCAATGATGCGATCTTGTCCAACCATTAAACGCGTTGTCTTATAGTC
>CALIMD010000116.1 GCA_938028645.1 uncultured Alphaproteobacteria bacterium | reverse complement strand
TTATAGCGCACAAGTTATTAGAGCGGTTCCCTAAGGAACGCGAAGGAGACATAGCCCGGCGGTACGTGCAGTTAGTTCGGCGTGAAGCTTTGGCAAAGATTGCTAAAGAAATAACGTTTGGGGATTACTTGTTAGTCTCCGATGGAGAAGAAGCATCTGGGGCGAGAGAAAGTAACACAATTTTATCTGATGCTCTTGAAGCCGCTATAGGGGCGTTATACTTAGATGGCGGAGTGGAGGCAGCAAGTGAATTTATCCATAAATACTGGGAGCCATTAATAGAACGCGAGATAAAGCCTCCTTTAGATGCAAAAACTGCTTTACAGGAATGGGCACAAATGAAACGGTATGAACTCCCAGAGTATACTGTAGTGTCTCTTGCTGGACCGGCCCATTCTCCAGAGTTTACAATAGAGGTTTCATTAAAAAACCATAAACCAAGACAAGGCGTTGGACGATCAAAACGGAGGGCTGAACAAAAGGCTGCTGAATTATTATTAGAAGACCTGAAATTAGGTGCATAAGTAATGGGTAATGAGGTAACTAAAGCTGGCTTTGTTGCAGTTATTGGAGCACCTAATGCGGGCAAATCAACTTTAGTTAACCACCTCGTGGGATTTAAGGTTTCAATAGTTACTCATAAGGTGCAAACAACCAGAACCAGAATTAGAGGGGTTTGTATGCATGGTGCATCGCAGATTATATTTGTCGATACCCCCGGAATATTTGAACCCAAAAGAAAACTAGATCGAGCAATGGTTGACGCTGCCTGGTTAGGCGCGGATGACGCAGATTTGATCGTTTTTTTATATGATGTAACCCGAAGGGAAGTAGACAGCGATACAAGTCGTATTTTAAGTGGCTTGAAAAACAATAATAAGGAAGCAATTTTAGTCTTAAATAAAATCGATTTAGTGAAACCAGAACTACTCCTTCCAATTACCAAACGCTTTCAAAAAGAGAATATTTTTTCTGATACTTTTATGATCTCTGCTGAAAATGGTAGTGGTTGTGAAACATTATTAGAATATTTATCTGCAAAAATGCCGGACAGTCCTTGGCTGTATCCGGAAGATGAGGTCTCGGATCTGCCTCAACGACTGTTAGCTGCTGAAATAACTCGAGAACAAGTGCTCCTCAAATTACATCAGGAGTTACCCTATGGAGCTACAGTCGAGACGGAGGAGTGGACCGAAAGAGACGATGGTGCAATTGTTATAAATCAAATCATCTATGTCCAACGCCCTGGACATAAGAAGATCACGTTGGGACGTCATGGTAGCATGATAAAGGCGATAGGAAAAGCATCTCGACATGAGCTTCAAGTTCTATTAAATCGGACGGTTCATCTTTTTCTCTTTGTTAAAGTTAGAGAAAACTGGATGGAAGATCCCGATCGTTATGCTTTATGGGGTCTTGATCCTAATGCATGAATTATCATGATTGAATGGCAAGATGATGCAATTGTACTAAGTATTCGACCCTATGGGGAATCCTCTGTAATCGTATTGGCCTTGACAAAAGAAAGGGGTAAGCACGCTGGACTAGTTAGGGGCGTTAAGTCGCAAGCGGCTCGAGGGGGATTGCAACCGGGTGATTTCGTGAAATTAACGTGGAGGGCACGCCTTGAAGATCACCTTGGAGTTTTTCAAATAGAGCTTTTAAGAAGCAATGCTATTATTTTTTTTGATGACCCTTTGAGACTCTCTGGTTTAACAGCTGCTTTGTCAATTTGCGAACAAGCGCTTCCAGACCGTGAGAAGCTACTTCCCGTTTTTGAGGCTTTGTTAATTTTGATTGAACATATAAGAGAGCAGGAAGAAGTTATTTGGCTAGCCACCTATATTCGTTGGGAAATTGGGGTTTTAGGAGCGTTGGGGTTTAGTTTGGAATTGAATAATTGCACCGTTACAGGAACTAATGATGATTTAAGCTTCGTAAGCCCCAAAACGGGTAGGGCTGTATCAAAAGAAATAGGCTTAAAATATAGCGCAAAATTGTTAAAGTTACCTGGCTTTTTAACGCCAAAGGGATTTGAAAGACCTGCTGAATTTATCGATGGATTAGACTTGACGGGGTATTTTTTGCGCCGCCATGTTTTCGCCGCTTATAACAAGCCAACCCCCGGCGCCAGAGAACATTTTCAGGGTCGCGTTCAAAAAAAGCACAGTGATCTAGTTTAGCAACCCCCGACTAATTATATTGTTATGGGATAACTCGACTACAATGAGGGTTTAGAATTAATTTTACGCAGCTCTGGAAGAAGCTCCTTAGACATTAATGCCATGCTGTCGAGGGCTATCTGTCCCGGCATTCCTACCCAATGAGTTCTAATGATAAGGTGGTTCATACCAAACTCTTCCCAATAGGGACGAAGTTCTTCAAAACAATCTTCGGGTGAACCAAGAATAAAACGGCCTTTGACCAAATCTTCAAACTCCTGATCGAAAGTTTCATTATCTGGCATAACTTTATCCTGACCCCATGTGGCATAATCTTTATATTTCCCGAATAAGTACGGGCCAGCAATCTGCATCGCGCTTGCCTTATCTTTGGCACAGAATATTTCCTTCATAATTGGTAATTCTTTAGGTGCTGGTTTATTTGCCGCTCGAAGAGCATCATTATAAACACCCATATGTCGGCGAATCGTCTCGAGTTGAGAATGAGGATTCACGAACCATGCGTCGGACATTCGAGCCGCTCGCTCTATAGCCTTATCATTATTCGCCGCTAGCCATATTGGTGGGCTTGGTTTCTGTATTGGGCGAATATTCATGCGAACGTTATTCAAAACACAAGTTTCGCTGTTATGGGAGACGTTGTCCTCAGTCCACAATCTTTGGACGAGTTCTAGGTATTCTTCGAACCGCGCTACGCGTTTTCCTTTTGGAACAGCAAATGCATCGAACTCAGTGTCTCTATAGCCTAAGCCCACACCAAAAATTAGTCTTCCTCGGGATAACACATCAAGACTGGCTACTGTTTCTGCTGTGTACACAGGATTGTGTAGATTCAGAAGCAGAATGCCCAGAGCAATATGCATGTCTCCTGCTTCCGGTATTAAACGACTTAAAAATGGAATCAGTTGAAGCTGTTGATTATTACCTTCATTCAAGTAATGTTGGCCTGATAGCAGTGTGTCCCATCCATTATCTCGGGCATGGTGAACCATCTGTATTTGTTCATCGAGAGCTTTGACCATGTCGGTAGTAGTAAACTGTTGGTTAGTTAAAAAAAGTCCAATTTTCATTGGTCTGCTCCAGTTAAATCGGTGGCAATGTTAACGATAATACAATACTACTTTTAGCTTAGTTATTATCATAATGATATTTCGTTGATCATGCCTTTCATTTATAAAAATGCTCCAAAAAAATTTTGGACTTATAAGGGAATATTAAATGCGGAAGATTAAAAACGTTGGTGTAATTGGTGCTGGGCTGATGGGACATGCTTTGACATTGGTTCACGCGATCGGAGGCTGTCAAATCAAAATGCAGGATATTAGTAGCAGGCAACTTTCAATAGGTATGGACTTAATTGAAAATGCATTGGATACATTAATTTCTGCAGCAGTGGTATCTGAAAAAGATCGAGCAAAAATTCTTGAAAGAATCCAACCTGTCGAAAAACTTGAGGAAGCTGTAATGGACGCCGACCTTGTTGTTGAAGCAGTAGTTGAAAATGTTGAAGTTAAAACCAAAATCTTTAGTGAAATAGACAAAGCGGCAGATTTAGATATCATAATAGCAAGCAACACGTCGAATCTTGATATTTTTCCGCTAGTACCAGAACGTAGGTTGAAAAATTGCCTCATTGCGCATTGGTATACCCCGCCATATATAATTGACCTAGTTGATCTAGCTGCAGGTCCCAAAACGGACCCGGCGCTACTCAAGGTTATGGAAGACTTCTATTTAAAAATAGGAAAGAAGCCCGTCTTATTCGAAAAATTTATCAGTGGCTATGTAGCCAATAGATTGCAGGCGGCTATGGGATTGGAGATAACCAAATTGTTAGATGAGGGTTGGGCTACGCCAAGTGCTATAGATGATTCGGTTAAATATGGTCTCGCTTTACGGATGGCCCTTATGGGTAGCCTTATGAAAGCGGATTTTACCGGGCTGGATATGATGCAACGTGGGATGGCAAATAGAACCTACGACCCGCCTATTCCAAAAGGTAATAGCCCAACTTTGGATGAGTTGATAAAATCTGGTCGTGGAGGAGTTATGAGTGGCGCGGGCTATTTTGACTATGGAGATCTCAGCGCTTCGGAACTATTTAAGAATAGAGACATTGGTCTCTTGAGGTTGAAAACGGAGGTCGCTCAGATTGAAGGAAAGTATCCTTTGGGAAAGAAAACCTAAGCGGATTTCTTTCCTTCTACGTTTCTTAGTAAGCCATGAGCTAAACCATAAAATCGAGGTTTGGCTCTACAATCCCTTAAAATTAGGCACTCTTCGTTCAGCGACTGCTCTAATCCCCTCCTTGAAATCTTCAGTTGCTCTAAGTTTATTCTGCACAACGAGTTCATGATCAGTCGCTTTTCTCACACGATCGGCGAGACCTTGTCTCATGGTCGCTCTGGTTTCTATCACGCCCAAAGGTGAATTTTCAGCAATTTCTTCAGCTAAACTTATCGCGGACTGGCGCACTTCATCTAATGGGACTAGCATATCGGCTAGACCCCATTGGTATGCTTCTTCACCTTTTATTCTTCGGCTTGTGTAAAACATAAGAGATGCTTTTTGGTGACCAATCAGGGATGGCAGCGTATGCGTTAAACCGAATCCTGGATGGAAGCCTAGTCTCGTGAAATTTGCTGCAAATCGGGCCTCTGGGCATGCTACTCTGAAGTCGGGAACTAAAGATAATCCAAATCCTCCCCCAATAGCTGCTCCTTGTATTGCTCCTACTATTGGTGTCTTTGTCGCAAATAATCGAACGGCTTCGACATACAAATGAGAGGAACGATCCGCTGTATCTGATCCACCATTTTGATTTGAACTCGTTCCGTCGGAGTTAAAATTAGCGCCGGCGCAGAAAGATTTTCCCTGTGCACAGAGAACTGCGGCCCGAAGATTAGTATCTTTATCCACTCCTTCCATGGCGCTAGCAATTTGTTGTATTAGAGAATAATCAAAAAAATTATGAGGTGGTCGTTGAATTTCAATTATTGCTACATGCCCTTGAATAGTTACCTCGATATCGTCAAAAGATTCATTTTGTATCATGATTACTCTCCATATTTAGAAAATCAGTGTTGTTGGTGTTTGAACATTAACGCGTCTATGACTGTAATCCCCTGTCCTTTTGGGTGAACAAGTACAGGGTTTAGATCTATTTCTCCGATATAGTCACTGGTCGATGCTGCAAATTTAGAAAGGGATGTCATTAGATCAATCAGGGCAGGTACGTCATATTTATCTGCATCTAATAATATCGACCCTTTTAGTTTTTTTAATAATTGATTGCAATCGTCTTCGCCTAATGGAACCGGGGCAAAAGCAACATCTCTTGTTTTCTCGACATGTATTCCACCGAACCCAACCATCAAAATTGGTCCAAAACCTTCCCTGTTATTGATGCCCAGAATGATTTCCAACCCAGGTTCACTCATTTCTTGGATTAAAAATCCATCAATGATTGCTTTCGGGAACTCTTTTGAGATTGCAGATTGCATGGACTTAAATTCTTGGCCAATATCACTATGACTAGCAATATTGAGCACTACGCCGCCGGCTTGCGACTTGTGAGGGATATCCTGGGATTGGACTTTTAGCGCTACAGCTTTGCCAATCGTTTTAGCTGCCAGAATCGCCTCATCTTCCGATTGGACAAGGATACTTTTTTGGGTTTTGATACCTGCCTCGAGTAATATCGACATGGCTTTGTATTCGACGATATTTTCTGCTGCATTTTTTATTAAATTTAATAATTCTTCTGGATATGGCCTGTCGTTTGATAATACTTTTCTTTTTTCTAAGAACTTGTCCCGATAGACGGTATAATCATGCATCGTTGCTATCGTCTTAGTACAGTTGCGAAGGTCTGTGAATAAAGGGAACCCTGTTTCCGCTAGAACCTGCGCAGACTCTTGATGCGGTAAAGTATAGCTCCAAAACATAATGGGTTTATTGGTTGTTTTAGATACTTCCAGTAATTTCTCTTTTTCTGACACTAACTTATGAGAAACCCTTGTTGACGCAATTGTGACTACCGTATCCACATTGGAGGATTCAGCTATCATTTCGCTGATCCGGGCATACCCAATTTGATTTATAACACCTGCTGTGCCATCCACCGGGTTTTGCGATGTTCCGTAACTTGGCAGGTATTGATCTATGTTGGCTCGCGTAGCGTTATCCAGTATCGGAACCTCTAAACCATTGGAGGCACAACTATCAGCCATCCAGCCGCCTCCACCGCCGGATGCTGTGAATATTCCAACTCTTTTTCCAGATGGGGGGCGGTCACCAAAATATACAAAGCCTGCTGCAATATCGACTATTTCTTCGATATCAGAGCCCTCGATGATTCCATACCGTTCGAATATTGATTTATAGATTTGATAAGAACCTGCCAATGAAGCAGTGTGCGAGGCTGCTGCTCTTATACCAGCATCAGAATGACCTATCTTGGTGACAATTATAGGTTTTCCAGCACTTAACGCCTTTTCAGCTACATATGACAATTTAGAGGGTGTCTTTACGTCCTCCATAAACATTAAAAATATATCAGCTTCGTCCGAATCAATTAAATACTCAACGATGTCTAGACTCTCCAGACATGCCTCGTTGCCTGTTGTGATGACATAACTGAAGGGTAAATTCTTTGGCCGCCCTCTATCGTAAAACGAAAACCCCATTCCTCCACTTTGCGCTATCACAGCGATCCGTTTTTTCGCTGGCCATGAAGGCATGAGTTCAATGTTTTCTCCGTCAACAGCAGGACTAAACGTTGGGCATAATTTTAACGCCATATTGGCGTACCCCTCAGAGTTAGGCCCACTTATAACCATATTGGTGCGTTTAGAAATATCCAACAATTTCTTCTGGAGCAAATCACCATCTTCTGAACTATCCTCGGCGAATCCGGACGACAAAATCAGAGCAGATTTAACCCCATGCCTTGCACACTCTTCAAGCGTGTCAGCTACATAAATAGCGGGTATTATAAGAACAGCAAGATCTACTTGTTGTGGAACATCACTAATGGTCGGAAAGGCTTTCAGTCCCATTATTTCGGGATGTGATCTACTAATTGGAAAGACTTTTCCTTCAAAATCGTGGCAAAGAAGTACCTTCATAATACGGCCACGCAGACTTGTGGTGTCGGGGGAAGCACCTATTACTGCTACTGTTTTAGGTGATAAAAATGCGGAGAGATCTGCCATCTATGAAACCTAAATTAACGAAGCCCTAAACCGCGAGCGATGATCCCGCGTAGTACTTCTGTTGTACCACCTTGGATGGTAAGTTTTGGCGCGATGTTGGTTGCATATTGCAGCAATTCATCAAAATTCGACCTGTTACTGGGCGTGTCGTCTACGAATGCAGCGAGGTCTCTTGCTTTTGCTGGTAAATTTTG
>CALIMD010000115.1 GCA_938028645.1 uncultured Alphaproteobacteria bacterium | reverse complement strand
CAACAGGTAATACGAATGCGCCAACAATAATGATAGCTGAGAAGGCCTCGGATATGATCCTAGAGGATGCAAAGTCACTTAATATTTAGAAAATGGGGGAACGGAAAATGAGTACAATAGATGATGCTGATTCAAATCAAGCGAATAAGATGCCGTCTGGCGAAGAGATAAAGGCTGCGGCAGAAGGATTAGTGGATCTTATAAAGCTTAGAACATTTCCATTTGGAATGAAATTATTTGAGGATTCCGAAGAGATGCTTTCAATAAAAGGATTGCGCACGCCCTCTGATGGAAAGTTTTTCACAACATGTCAACTGGTAACCCAGGTAAGAACAGCTGGTTTTACATTAGGGATCGTTCAAGATAACTTGCGCCCGGGTTCGAGCTGTGGAGCCAATATAGGATTGGAAGCAATCCCTGACGATGTTGGGTCTGGGGAAAAGATGAATGGTGTTTGGTTTGGGAATCAAGAAGCGGCAGCAGAACATCAAAAGCAGATGCCGAGAGTAACGAGTGGTCGTTATAGCGGATTAGCGGCATCTCCATTAAGGTCAGCAAGATTAGACCCACCTGATATTTGCTTGTTTTATGCCTCACCTGGGCAAATGATATTATTTATTAATGGTTTACAGTACCACAACTATAAACGATATGATTTCACTATGACGGGCGAAAGTGCCTGTGCCGATAGTTGGGGACGTGCTTTGTCCACTCGTAAGACCAGCCTAGCGTTACCGTGCTATGCAGAACGTCGATATGGTGGTGTGGCAGATGATGAGTTATTGATGGCTTGCCCTCCTGACGAGTTTGTAACGGGAGTAGAGGGGATGAAGCACCTTGCTAAGAATGGACTAAGATATCCTTACCCACCTTACTCAGCTTTCGCAGATCCTGCCGATGGGATGTCTAAAAGTTACAATTAATTACGATAAGAGATCTAGGTAATAATATTACACCGGATCTTTTTATAAAGGTTTTGGTTCTGTGAATTCTGTAAATAACAGTGATCAATCTTCAGTCACTGAAATAGGATTAAATAATACGCCTCGGGCAGAGCAATTTGCAGAAGGCAATAAACTCGAATTTGGTCTCTTGGTCAGAATTGCAAAAATGGGCTTTGCTCATTCAACTAGGATGTTTATTGCGTTGACCGCCACAATTGCTGCATGCGTCTTTCAGTTGTTCATTCCCCGTTATGTTGGCGATGCGGTGGATTATGCTCAGGGTTTGCTTTTAGATACTAGTAACGTTGCTGTTGATCCTCAGGCAGCTTTATGGTCAGCGGCTTACATGATTATTCTTTTCAGTATATTGAGAGGGCTCTTCACCATGTTGCAGAATTATCATGGTGAAGCCATTGGTCACTGTATTGGATATGAACTTCGGTTAGCCTTTTATAAAAATATTCAGAGACTTTCGTTCGGGTTCCACGACCGGGTTCACACTGGCGATCTGATTACCCGCGGGATGCTGGATTTAGAAGGTGTTAGGATGTTTATCAGCACAGGTATTGTTCGCCTCGTGATGTTGATAGTATTAATTGGTGGAGCCACATTATTAATGCTAAAAACAGACCTGCTACTCACCATTCTTGCGTTATCGTTTGTCCCATTCGTTGGATGGCGATCCTCACTAGCTCGACTAAAACTGCGTTGGATGTGGTTGCTTATGCAAGAAAAGTTGGGCGTGCTTACCCGTCTAATGGAAGAAAACCTTACGGGTATACGCGTTGTCAGGGCGTTTTCAGGCCAAAAACACGAACTTAAATTGTTTGAGGAGGCTTCAAATAATACTTTAAAGGTGGCGTTAGAAAGGGTGAGCGTGCGAGTTGGCAGTACAACAGTCATGAGCTTTTCATTTTTTGTCGCTATGGGGTTGGTGGTTTGGTTAGGCGGTCTTAAGGTTATCGAGGGCGAAATTACTGTTGGTAGGCTAGCTGAATTTTTGGCTTTTATGACGATACTTCAGATGCCCGTGCGCCAAATAGGAATGCTCGTAAACTCGTTTGCGCGAGCTTCAACATGTGGGGCTCGTATATTTGAAGTTATAGATCGGCAGCCGAATATCTCAGACGTGCAAAATGCCCCTTCCTTAAAAATAACGGGTGGTGTTCTTAAATTTGATAACGTGGACTTTAGTTTTTCCTCAGGGATGGAGGCCAAGAATATATTATCTGGAATTAACTTTACGATAGCCCCTGGAGGAACTCTTGGAATTGTTGGCCCACCAGGTTCTGGAAAGTCCACCATTGCCAACTTAATTCCCCGTTTTTACGATGTCTCAAGCGGTAGTATAACGATCGATAACCAGGATATACGGGAAATTTCCTTGGAGTCACTTAGGCAATTTGTTTCGGTGGTTCAACAGGACTCGTTTCTTTTTACTGCCTCGATCGAGAATAACATAGCATATGGTGACCCATGGTCTGATGGCGATCGTATCACTGTAGCGAATACTTCTGCGCAATTACATGATTATGTAGCGCGTCTCCCACTCGGGTATGAAACCCTTATAGGAGAACGGGGTGTTTCGTTATCGGGAGGACAGCGTCAACGCTTATCAATTGCGCGTGGAATTATTCTTAAGCCAGGCATTATTGTATTTGATG
>CALIMD010000114.1 GCA_938028645.1 uncultured Alphaproteobacteria bacterium | reverse complement strand
GCCAAGGTCACCCGCGAAGTTGCCGACACCCTCGCTAAGCTCGCCGCGTCTTTGGAGAAAAGCGGACATGATCCACAAGTCATCGCCATCTTTCTCCAGCGTCTCCTTTTCACGCTTTTCGCCGAAGACGTCGGTCTCTTGCCGGAGAAAAGCTTCGAGCAACTTCTCGAAATCACCGTCGAGAATCCTGCCGGATTTAGCTCACTCATCACCGGCCTCTGGCAGGACATGGCCAAGGGAAGCGACTTCTCTGCCGCGATCCGCGCAAAGGTCATCCACTTCAATGGAGGACTCTTTGAGAATCCCTCAACCCTCCCGCTCAATCGGGAAGAAATCCAACTCCTCCTTGAGGCTGCCAAGCAGGACTGGAAAGAAGTCGAGCCCGCCATTTTTGGAACGCTGCTAGAGCGCGCCCTCGATCCCCGCGAACGTCACAAGCTCGGCGCTCACTACACTCCTCGTAGCTACGTCGAGCGCCTCATCGATCCCACCCTCATGAACCCACTGCGCGAGCAGTGGAACGCGGTCAAGGCCGCCGCTGCTCTCCTGCATGATCAAGATCAGGACAAGAAAGCCCGCGAAGAGATCGAAAAGTTCCACGCCCACCTCTGCGATCTCAAAGTCCTCGATCCCGCCTGCGGATCAGGGAATTTCCTCTACGTCGCACTCGCAAAGCTCAAAGAACTTGAGGCCGAAGTGCTCGATCTTCTCGACGAACTCGGTGGCGACCGCACTTTGGAAATTAGTAAGGCTAAGGTTCG
This sequence comes from uncultured Alphaproteobacteria bacterium, assembly GCA_938028645.1. Taxonomy (GTDB): domain Bacteria; phylum Pseudomonadota; class Alphaproteobacteria; order Thalassobaculales; family Thalassobaculaceae; genus UBA7326. The sequence goes on along the minus strand of CALIMD010000114.1, from coordinate 4,081 downwards.
CCCGGACCAATTCCTTGGCATCGAGGTCAACTCTCGCGCCGCCGCTATCGCCCAGCTCGTCCTTTGGATTGGCTACTTCCAGTGGCACCACAAAACTACCGGGAAGGCCGACACCAACGACCGCCCACTGCTTCAATCGCAAAACACCATCGAAAACCGCGATGCCGTCCTCGCCTACGATGAAAAGATCCCACGCAAAGACCCCGAAACCGGCGCTTTCCTCACCATCTGGGACGGCCGCACCACCAAAACCTCACCCGTCACCGGCAAAGAAATCCCCGACGACAGCGCCCGCAAACCGCTCTACGACTACACAAATCCTCGTCGAACAGAGTGGCCGAAGGCTGACTACATCGTCGGGAATCCGCCGTTTCTGGGAAACAAGCGGATGCGCGATGGGCTCGGGGATGGTTACGTAGAGGCGCTCCGGCTAGCTTGGGAGAAACAGCAGGGAAGTTCTTGGGACTTCGTAATGTTCTGGTGGCACCAGGCAGCTGAACTTGTGCAAAATGATAAGGTAATAGCTTTCGGACTAATAACTACAAATTCGATTCATCAAAGCTTCAACCAGCGGTGCGTTGAGCCGTTTCTTGTGAACGAAAAAAAACCAACTTCAATCACTTTTGCCATTCCAGACCACCCATGGGTTGATTCGGCTGATGGGGCATCGGTTAGGATAGCAATGACGGTTGTGAATAGAGGAAATCGCTTCGGGACTTTAGCGAAGATCGAAGCGGAGAAGTCCTTGAATGAAGGAGAGAAGCACGTCGATTTGAGATCAACTTCAGGTAAAATTTCTCAAAACCTCAAGATTGGAGCCGATACATCGTCCACCCAAAAACTTGCAGCAAATAAGCTACTTGCTAGCCAGGGAGCTAATCCATTGGGCCTAGGGTTTCGCCTAGATCGGAATGGCCTCGAACAGCTTCAAATTTTGGATCCAGATGTGGAGGCCAACTTAAGGCCTTACCGAATTGGGAGAGATTTGGTGCAGAAAGAGTTTGATAAATGGGTAGTTGATTTTTCGGGGCTGACTGAAGAGGAGGCAAGGAAGTCAAACGAGACTTTGTTCAATTTTATATTGGTAGGCGTGAAGCCCGAACGTTCGCAAAACCGGCGCAAGTCGAGACGCGAGAAGTGGTGGCTTTTCGGAGAAGATGCTCCGATGTTCCGTGAAGCATCCAAGAATTTGGATCAGTATATTGCCACTTGCCGAACCGCCCGGCATAGACTTTTTAGTTTCCTTTCTGGTGAGACCATTCCAGACGCTAAAATTGTCGCTGTGGGTTAACCTTGATGGATGGCTTTCAACTCCCCTGCTGTAAACCTTCCCACCATCTTTCATGAATCGCATCGTAGTGATAATAGAGATCATGGTAAAACATTGAATCAACTGTCGTGAAATTCCTTAAATCGAGCTCCAGTGCGAATTCATTCTGGGATGTATTGTAGCCTATCCCTTTACCACCATAACCGGTTTTATCCTGATCAATCATTTGAATCAATTCGAGCAACGTGAGCGGGGCTGAGCTTGTTGCAGGAATGGCTGTTTCATCAGATTCATACTCATCGACAATCCGGTAAGCGATCTTATCCTGACCAATAGGCCTCGCTCTAACGCTAATAACGTCGGATGTGGTGGACTTGAGCTCAATTCTCGCAATCTCGGTTTCTAAGGGTAAATATGGCGGTAAAAACTCACCTCCCATAAATGAGGGGTGAATAGCACCTAGGCTATCTCTCTGCTGCTCATCCAATTCATCAGCGAGCAGCCGCTCATCTAATTCCTCCAACTTGCCAGCGTTCCAATAATCTGTGATCATGGCTCGCCTTTGTGTTCCCGTAACATTTTTAAGGATTTCGTTTAGGGGGTCATTTAGGTTTTTCCAGTAAGATTGAGGCTGATGTTTGTAGTTAATAAAATCAAAGCGCTGGTTTACCAAATCCTTGATTGCTTTTCTCTCCTCCTCACTTAGACCGTACTTGTTGATTCCTTTTTTTTCGACTTCAGTTTCTTTATTCATAATGTGTTTTGGTTAGTTGTTAAACACATCAGGACCTCTCTGAAATAAAAACGGCCCGACCTTTTTTATCAGGACGGACCGTTAAAATTCCGCTGGAGACTTCGTTCAGCGCGCTGTTATCTCGCACTGCACATCGTGAAAAAAAGCTTATGCTCTCGTCCATCTAGGCACCTTGACTACTCCAGTGGTCAGGTTGCCGGATTCTTTTAAGAATCACTCCTGATGCATAATTTATATAATATATATAATAATCTTAGTTGCAACTATTAATGGATCATTAGAGTGACTTAATTTATAATTAGTTACTAAAATAAGACTCTCTTTTATATTAAAAAGACGATGTATATAAGTACTGAATCGATAAAACAAGCATATCAAAACCTTTCAATTTCTGAAATTAGTGATGCTAGTTTATTACATATATCAATTATATTAAAAGGAGTCGGCTTAAATGAAATAGAATATAATCCTATTTCTGATATTTTATCTCAATCCTATGATTCCGCTTTTTCAATAAGCTCACTTTTCTCCCCTGACGAGGAGCTACCTACAAAATTCCAATTTGCCAATCCTTTTAATATGCAAGGATGGAAAGGCCAACCCCCAAGTGAGGCTCTAAAGAAGTGGTCAACATCAAGAGTCAAAAATAATGTCATCGGAGGAGCCGTGACTTGGAAAAAATTAATCAATCATGATGAACAAACAGACCAATTAAAATTCAAATCAAACTATCTAGAAATCTTAAAGAGCCTTTGTGATATAAACAAAAAAATAGACTTTGTATCGTTTTCAATTTGGGCACATAGGTTTAACAAGTTTGAGACTCATGCCTCTTTATCAGAATTAATAAATAGTACTGTTGATCGGTTTAATATAGAACCAACTTGCTTTAACTATTTATTCACAAGGAGTTCGAACGTTCATTCAGTTACTTACAATAACACAATACATTCAACTTCTGAAATTAGAAAACTCGTTGGAATTCCTCCAGGATTAGATGAAAGTTGGTTGACTGGCAGCAAAAAAGATTTCACCAATGAAAAAACTATAGATAACCTTCCCAAATCATTGGGTAGCATTTCGATTATGAACGCAGCACACAACATAGATGAAATAAAATCTATATTAATTGATTATGGACAATTAATTCTTTATGGGCCACCAGGAACATCAAAATCCTACTATGCTAATCAATTGGCAAAGCATTTTGATACTTTCAAAAAAATTCAATTTCACCCAACTTACTCCTATCAGGAATTTATTGGAGGCTATTCAGTTAATGGTACTGAAGTAATATTTAAAAAAGGTGTATTAACTCAATTGGTACAAAGAATTAAAGAGGATAAAGATTCCAATAAAAAACACCTTCTTATCATAGATGAGATAAATAGAGCACATTTAAATCAGGTCTTTGGTGAAATAATTCAATGTCTTGACCGAAATTACTCAGTAGATTTAGAACTAGATAAAGAAACTATTGAATTTTCACTTCCAAAAAATTTATTCATTATTGGAACAATGAATTCTTCAGATAGATCTGTTGGAGGAATTGACCATGCTATCAGGAGAAGGTTCATGCATATTTATTGCCCACCAACTCCTAATATGTTAAAAGACAATTGCACTACCGAGGAAAACTTTTCCCTTGAGGATCTACTAAATAAAATTAATGGCAATCTATACAAAGTTCTTAAAAATAAAGAGCTTTGTATCGGTCATGCCGTCTTTTTAAGATCCCATATCAAAGATCTAAATCATTGGAGCTTTAAAGAAATAGAAACAATATTTAATCATAAAATTTTACCTACTATAGAAGAGTTTTGTAATGGTGATGAAAATAAGATAGTGCAAATAGCTGGGAACCAACTTTCCAGCAGAGTTACGGGTGATAACTTCGTTAAGTCATTAAAAGGATACACAGAACAGTGAATCCTGTTGAAGCGACAGAAAATCAAAGGATAACTCTATCCTCTGAAATTTTAAAAATCGCAAAAGACGTTAAATTCAGACATCCTGAATTACCTTATCAAATTGAAGGAGATAGCATTTTTTTCTCA
>CALIMD010000113.1 GCA_938028645.1 uncultured Alphaproteobacteria bacterium | reverse complement strand
GATACCTGAGACGGGATTCATTCGTAATCAAAGGCGATATAAAGATAGGACTGCTGAAACTTATCATATCAGCTATAACTCGGCGCACAGATGGTATTATTTCCCCAAAATGCACCAAGACGAGGTATTAGTATTCAAGGTATTTGATACGGATAAAGATGTGGAAGTTAAGTTTACAGCGCATACCGCTTTTGATGATCCTGCAAGTCCAGACGACGCATTGCCTAGGCAGAGCATAGAGATGCGCGCTTTGGTTTTTTTTTAAACGAACAGACTTCAGAACGCATGCTTTAAACAAAACGAAGTAAAAAATACTTACTTTATTCAAAAAAATTACATGTAAATGAAATAACTTTGTTGACTCTCTAGCAAAGAGAACCGATTAATGCGGAAACGGGGTTTTTCGCCAAAAAAAAAATAAAAAAAATGGCGAGTGGTTTAGATGGCTAGTAAAGCCGGCAAGTCGATATCTTTGACAAACCGACTTTTAGACGAGGCGAATGAAAACGCATGAATGCAGTTGCACCTACTCTCGAAAAAAGAGACACCTTCCCAAAGTTGCTTTTACATCATGCAAAGATAAACGGCAATGCGCCGGCCTACCGGCAGAAGAACCTGGGTATCTGGCAAACACTTAGTTGGGCAAAAGCGGAAGAGACTGCAGAGCTCATCGCATTAGGTCTTCAAGCAATTGGTTTAAAACGAGATGACAAAGTAGCCATCATCGGACAGAACACTTCGTCGCTCTACCTTTGTTTCACAGCAATTCAGGCAATTGGTGCCGTGCCGGTTCCGCTGTATCCCGACAGCAATGCCGAAGAGCTGTCAGAGATTTTAAAGCAAAGCGAAATTAAAGGTGTGATCTGTCAGGACCAAGAACAAGTAGATAAAATTGAACAATTAAAAAATGAAATATCCTCGATCGAGTTTATTGCTCATGAGGAATTAAGAGGTATGCGACATTATAATAGTACCAGCCTCTATTCACTAGAAACCCTTAAGGAAATGGGACGAGACCAACAGGCCAAAAATCCAGATTCATTCAGCAACAGTATTAGTGAGGGTAAAGGGAGCGATCTCGCTATAATCATTTATACTCCCGGCACTTCAGGAGCCCCAAAAGGGGTTATGCTTTCATATGATGCCTTGCAAAAATCGGCTCGTCTCGCAGCTGATCAAGATAATATAGGGTCCAACGAAAATGTTCTCGCTTATCTGCCATTGGCGTGGATAGGCGATCATTTTTTATCTTATGCTCAACACTACGTGACCGGGTATACTATAAATTGCCCAGAAAGTCCTGATACATTATTCTCTGACCTAAAGGATATAGGCCCAAATTACTTTATGGCCCCTCCTAGGATCTTTGAGCTACTAGCTACCGAAGTAAATAGTCGAGTTCAGAGTGCTTCTGCGGTGGTCAACTCACTTTATCATTATTTTATGACCTTGGCTGAGCGCGTAGGAGCCCGAATACTAGAGGGAAAATCGGTTGGGTTGATAGATAGGATATTTTATTCTTTAGGATCTCTGGTGGTATACGGTCCCATAAAAAATAATCTAGGCTTCAATCATATAAAGGTGGCCTACACCGGTGGAGCCCCGATAAGTGATGAAGTTTTTTCTTTCTATCGAAGCATTGGGGTAAATTTAAAACAGATCTACACCCAAACGGAAAGCTCAGGGTATGCTTTTCTGCAACCAAATGGGAATGTTCTTCCAAATTCAGTTGGACCAGCCGGCCCCGAAGTGGAATTTAAGGTAGATAAAAAAGGAGAGATTGTTTACCGAAGCCCCGGTAATTTCATGGGATACTATAAGAATGATAAAGAAACCAAAAAGATTTTAAATAAAGACGGCTGGATAAAGAGTGGCGATTTTGGAATAATAAACGATCATGGTCATTTGAGCGTTATCGATAGGCTTGTTGATATAGGAAAAGTGAATACTTCTTCGATTTTCATACCACAGACTATCGAGAATAGATTGAAACGTTCACCATTTATTCAAGACGCGGTAGCGTCTGGTAACGGTAAAGATTTTGTGGCGGCTATTGTAGTTGTGGACGCTGACTCAATCGGAAGCCATTTAGAGAAAGCTGGTGTTGGTTTTTCCGGCTATATCGATCTATCTCAGCAAGACATGGTTTCTGAACTAATAAAAAATGACATCGATAATCTCAATGTAGAACTAGGAAAAACCGAGGACCTCTCAGGTCTTCAAATCAAACGTTTCACCATATTACACAAACAACTCGATCCGATAGATGGCGAGTTGACACAAACTGGCAAACTGCGACGAAGAGAAGTCAATAAGCGACTCAAAAAAGTGATAGATGCGCTCCACTCTGGTAAAACCAACGTAGAACTTCGTTCCAAACTGGAGACCGGGAAAAGCAATTCCGTGCTACTAAAAATCCGTGATGCAGAAGTTAATAAGAATAACGGATTGGATGGTTGAAATGACTGAAAACGAACAAGGCTCCTCCGAATCAATGCTTTCTGTTGAAAATATTACGCTCTCTTTTGGGGCAGTCAGGGCCATACGAGACGTGAGCTTTGATATAAAAAGAGGAGAAATAAGGGCGATTATAGGTCCAAATGGGGCGGGGAAAACCTCCATGTTAAATGTCATTAATGGTTTTTATCATCCCCAACAGGGGCAGATACTCTTTCGCGGTAAAGTACGAAAACAAATGCGGCCGCACGAGGCAGCTGCTGGAGGAATAGCCCGAACATTCCAAAACGTTGCTCTTTTTAAAGGAATGTCCACTCTGGATAATATTATGACTGGGCGTAATCTTAAAATGAATAAATGGAAGGTAAATCTCTTACCTGCAATGCTTTATTATGGACCAACCCAGAGAGAAGAGATTTTACATCGCCAGTTTGTGGAGGAAATTATCAGCTTTTTAGAAATCGAAGCTATTCGGAAAACACCCGTCGGTCGCCTTCCCTATGGACTTCAAAAGCGCGTAGAACTTGGCCGGGCACTTGCCGCAGAGCCTGATTTATTGCTTCTAGATGAACCGATGGCAGGAATGAATCTCGAAGAAAAAGAA
>CALIMD010000112.1 GCA_938028645.1 uncultured Alphaproteobacteria bacterium | reverse complement strand
TTTTGCTGTCTCTCCTGTGTCAACCAGATCATCAACTATTAGCCACCCAGCGCCATCGTCAGTCTGACTAGGTGTTTTTAGAAGTTTAACCGCTTGCCGCTCACGCTGCTCCAATTTATCTGCTGCATTATCGTGATAACTCACAGCGCTTATGGTATCCAACACTCTTATCTCAAGTTCTCTTGCAACTATCGCAGCTGGAACCAGTCCACCCCGGGTAATCGCAATAACACCAACAAATTGTGGGAGTTCAAAGAGGCGCCATGCTAGTGCCTTCGCTGTTCGGTGTAATTCCTCCCAACTAACTGGGAAGCCTTTAGTATAAGAAACGTCTTCCATAAATTCCTCAAAAAATTTTAAAATCCAATTTTTGATCGCTCTAGCAATAAGAACTATCTTCGAGAGCTTTTCAATAATTAAATAGCTAACTTTTTTGCTGGAAACAGTTGAACACCGTTTATTCTCCAATTTTTATTCTCATCTTGACGCATAAAGTAAATAACCATGGCTGACGTTCCTGTATCATCAATCATGTAGACCCCTTGCGCGGGGACCCCATTGACTAGTTTTATTTTCTTGAAGGATGATAGGCGAGGTTGATAAACAATCCTATATTTAGCAAGCACCATTTTTCGGAAGATTTTTGGGTTCCCAAAAGAAAGCTGAATATCCCGGGATGCATATTTAAAAGCTTCATCCCAGTCATCGCGCCTCATTGCTTCTATCTGCTGACGGATTACTTTTTTAATATTTACTACATCTTGTTTGCTCTGAGCTACTGCCGGGCTATCATAGATAGTTGAAAGCGATAGACAAATCAGCACCAGCGATAGCTGACAAAATAATTTCCTAATACAGATCATTAAAAATCTAACTCTTGGGACACAATCATTAATGCTCTGCGGGAGATTGATATAGTTTAGATTATTTTAGATATCAGCTAGCGCAGATACAAACGAACTTCGTTTCCGCTAGAAGACGAGGTAGCGGACAATGAAACGCGACCAGGAGGCAATCCCATATCTACAAGTGACCTAAGAACATTTTGAGCGTTTCGACGCGTCTCATTCGCGTTAAGTGCAGCTTTAGCTGTGCCGCCATTTACAGAGCTTACTGCAACTAGTTCAAATGTTGCGTTAGGTTGATTCTGCAACACTTTATTTACAGCTGTGTAAAGTGCTTGCTCATAATTAACATTTGTTTGGTTGAACCTAATAATCACTAGGGGGCGCCCTCTATTTAGCCCACTTCTACTTGACGGCACATTTGGCGATTTCACCGAGCTAACATTGTAAGCTGTTGAAGCAAGACTGGGTCCAAAAAATTCACCATTTTTAATTGCCAAGGCCAGCGTATTCAGTTGATTACGTTCGTTTGCGACGTAGTTTGACTGCCGTCTAATATCATCACTGAGTTCCGTCAAAAGGCGCTCGATTAAGACGACTGTCTGACTTACCTCGTCTTCCAATACTTCTAGCTGTTGATGATCTTCATCTACAGCACCTGATATCCCGAACGAAGCACGCGTGGCATCTAATAGGTAAGCCGACATGGATGCATCTGCCGCTACTCTGCTTGATAATGAATTCATCTCGCCTATGTCATCATTAACTTTTTCTAATTGTTCTTGAGCAGCATTCCAAGCCCCCACCAACATTGGGTTTCCCGGGGTTGTACCCAACTGTAATTTTGACCGCATAACGGCCACTCTGTCGTGATATGTTTTAGAGTTCGCGTTAGACTTTGAGCGCACTGCCTGTAAATCGTTATTTTCAATATCAATCGACGCCTGCAATCGCTTCAAATCATCTCTCAAGGTACTGATTTTATTGCCAACAAGCGTACCAGTGGGTTTACCGCCTTTAGGTGCTCTAACCTTGAAATTGGTAGCTCCAAGTTTTGGTGGCTTTAGACCGCCAGTCAAGTTAGCTAGCGACTGGTTTGTTTTCTCGTCTTTCGATGGTCTTATTGTTATCTTTTTGTTTATCTGCTCAACACTCTTTGATGAAGGACTGGAGAGCGACGGCCAAAGCGAGTCAGCTGAAAAAGAACACCCACCAGTTAGCAAGGTACAACTCAACAAAGTGATAGCAATTCGTTTCTCAAACATTGTGCGCCATCACCCTCTTATTCTGTGGACGTTGTCAGCCATTTAATTCACCACCGAATGGTAAAGCAGTATCAACCAGAGTTCTATTTAACAAATTTTCAGACATAAGTCTCAAAAAAGTTTCTCTTAGAGAGAATAAACAAAAAGTTCTTATAACAAACGATCGCAATTTAATAAACGAAACTTAAAAAATTTCTCCCATATTACAGAAACACTGCGTTCGCTACAAGTTGTTTTGGAAAAACAATATTTTGCAATGTCTGCTTGCATTCACTTGTTATTTGACAACATTAGGTCACTTGCTTATGAACGGTAAAGTTAATTGGTGCCCGTAGCTCAATTGGATAGAGCACCTGACTACGAATCAGGAGGTTGGGAGTTCGAGTCTCTCCGGGCGCGCCATTTAATTCACTAACATACAAATATTAAGGTATTCATTCCGATTAATTCGATAACGGTAGTCATTTCGGGTGCTGGTTAATAGATCAGAACTGGACTAATTATCTCGTGTCAATTACGCAAATTTATACATTTTATAGTTCGGGTCGTTGTTTAAATATGGTTTTTTCTCGATGTATCTTTAGCGTAATTTTTATATTTCTTTTAGCAAGTTGCTCAATGCCCGAACAAATACCCGGCAAACCCTGGCATCACACCACAGAAGGATTTCGTAATCCACCCGGAAGCCCCAAGAGAAATGATTGGTTAAAACGCGTATCGTGGTACATTGGAAAACCTTTCCAAGCAGTATTTGGTGAAAAAATCAAAATTCCTAATGATCACGTGCTCAAAAGAAATAAAGTTCTTGAAGGTATCGAGAATTCATTGGGGAAAAATACTGTCACTTGGCTTGGCCATATGACAGCTATGCTTCGAATTGATGGTAAGGTTATTCTTACTGACCCTTGGTTTACCAGCTATGCAACACCGCTTCCTCCATTTGGACCAAAACGTTATGTAGCCCCAAGTTTAAAAATATCCGATTTACCTAAGGTAGATTTTATTGTGATTTCTCACAACCACTTTGACCATTTGGATCTTGCGACAATCGGCAACATTCCAAATAAAAAAGAAATTACTGCTATCGTTCCATTAGGTATCGGAGAGTACTTTCGAGACGCTGGTTACGAACAAGTTGTCGAATTAGATTGGGAAGAAACAATAACGGTTGGGAACATAAAGTATACCGCTTTACCTGTAATTCATTGGTCGAAAAGATCGGCATTATATAAAAATGATACGTTATGGGCCGGGTGGGCTATAAAAGGCGAAAGTGGCATTAGGGTTTATTTCGGAGGAGATGCTGAATACGGACCGGTCTATGCTGATATTGGTAAGAAATATGGGGGCTTTGACCTATCCTTATTATCGATTGGGGCATTTTTACCCCGCATAGTCATGCGCGGCGCTCACTGTATACCGGAGGAATGCATCAGAATTGGTGCTGACATGAGAGCAAGGAACCATCTTGCAATGGGGTGGGGTACGGTTAGGCTGGGTGACGAAAGTAACGAGGAGGCTGTAAGACGTTTTTATAGTGGTGCAAAAAAACTTGGGATTCCCAATGAAAACGTTTGGATTATGAAAATTGGCGAGACGCGGATGATCCCAAATAACCAGTAAATCATTATTTGAAATATATATAACTTAACCGTTTATATTGGTCTTAGATTGAGTCCATTTAGACAATAAGAATCACTCCCATATCAGATAAAACTAACCATGACCCACTGACTCTTGTTTGGACCCTCAGGCACACTCTAGATATTGACGAGTTATTTTGGATAAGTGCTAATAACCAGATCTATATAACCTACTAGGGTTCCATGGCGACCGCATGCAGGGTGACCAGATTAGTCTGATTAATTGTGTGAGTAAGTTAGGTTTGGTTGACACAAAACTAGGGTACAAATCGTGTCACTTGAACAAACTGGTAGATTAGGTACGCTATTGATATTGCATATACCAAGATGAATTTGGTGCTGTACTGTGGAACCACTCTCTCCAGGCGTGCCAAAAAACCGAAGGCATACGCTTCTTTCATCCCCCCAAAAAAGAAACCGGCCATTTGATGACCGGTTTCCGCAATAGTGTCAGGTTTCTTGATTTTTACAGTCAGTTTAATAGATATTCTGCGCCGCTACCATTGCGTAAAGCATCGGAATAGACAGCAGAGTATTAGTTCTAGAGAAAAGCATCGCTGTTCGCGCCGAAGCAGCCTTGGTGTCTGCATCCGCATCTACAATACCTAGTGCTTTTTTCTGGTTTGGCCAAATAACAAACCAGACATTGAATGCCATGATAGCACCTAACCACATACCAATGCCTATAGCTGTGTGTTTAGCTACTCCATCAGACATTCCGAGCTGTATTGCTTCCAAAAGATAACCTTGCAAATGAGCCAATAGAAGCCCCGTCACGATTGTAGCTAGAGCAGCCCAACGAAACCAAAATAGAACTGCTGGAGCAATAACCTTACCAATTGCCGGCTTTTGCTCATCAGGAATATTTGGCATATTTGGTATCTGTACAAAATTTAAATACCACAATAGCCCAATCCACATTATGCCGCTTAAAACGTGTAGCCATCTAACAAAGAAAGCTTGATAAGATTGATCAATTGCGAAATCCGCATCGGTAACTTGTGTTACCAGCAAGATCATTATAACTGTCAGAATAACACCCGCGATAACAGTGTTGCGCAGGCTTGTAAGAATTGCCGCCATAATTATTTCCCCTTTTTTACCTAACACTATTTTATACTATCGCATACAATCAATCAAACAATGCTGACGCAATGATACCACATAATCTAAAATAGCTTTTATTTTTATTAAATGAGTCTCGCAAAAATAAAAAGTCTTAATGTTTGGTTATTTTATAGAATATCGATATAGAATTTGTATAGATTTATATTAAGCTACTAAAAGGTGGGATAAGGCCCTAACAAATAGTATGTTATTTTTAAACGAACGTCAGGTAATTGTGTTATGGCAGAGATGTTTTCGCCAACTCCAGAACCAGAACACGACCCATTACAACCAAAAATAATCTGCGATGCTACAAAATTAACACGAACCGTCGCCGGAATTCTAATGTTGTGCTGGGCTTGGTGGTGGTGGAATGGGTATCAAGATGGCGCCTACTGGGTAATACCAGCAGTGTTTATCTTGGCTACAGGTGAGACTGCACCACAATATTATAGGATATTTTCACCCTTATGGTGGCCCTTTAAGTTCACATTAGAACCGCTTATCTTTTTAATATTAAAAATCTGGAGATTAACCATCCCAGAAGCCTACCGTAAACCTCAAAAAGTATTAAAGCCATTAAGCTTCAAGGAAATAAACGAAGCTATCGACGAAGCAATAGAAGAGAAAAAAAGAAAAGAAGAATGAGCTCTAAAAGACGACCTCTAACCGCTAATGAAGTGTTTATAGATCACATCACGCATATTGTGGAAGATATCAATGTTGCGAATAGAGACCTTTTGCGATTTGGTTTTCTCACATCAACCAAAATTGAAACGGGTCAAAATAAAAGCTCTTATATCCAAATCATTTTTAATGAAGGCTTTATTAATATCACGGATTCACCCGATTATATTTTTGATAATAATAAAATTTCAGCCATTGCAGCCCTCGCACTAGAAACAGGCAAAATAGAAGATGTACAGGGACGCCTTACACTAAATGGCTTTCACCCTATGCCTCTATATAATCAAAACCTATCAACAATCGATGCTAGCGGGAACTTAGTTTACGCAGAAGCTCGTCTCTGTAGGCTTCGTAAATCCGATATGAGTGAAGCTTACGCGGAGTTTATTTGCCATGAACCAGAAAAACTCATCTGGAGCAATCCAATTCCATCTCATAATAATGGTATAGTGGCCCTGCGCGACGTGATAATTAGCGCCAAAGACCCTGATGAAGCGACCGCTCGCTACAGCTGGTTTTCAAACAAAGGTTCAATTAAAAAGATTGATGCGTTAGGCTGGAAGATACCGCTTGATCGCGGAAATCTGGCTATATGTAAAAGCGAAGCACTTTCGTCCCTGATAGGAAGTGAAATATTGACCGATTCAGCCGGAATAGCTGGCTACACGGTTCTCTCTAATAACATATCCGCCACAGCGAAGTTTTTTTCTGACCATAAGCTAGATTTAACACGAATTAATAACGACCTACTCGCCTTACCATTTCCCAAAAGTATTGGAGGCTGTGTTTTTATCGGGAAAGACGAGAGCGTTTTCCCCTGGAGCAGCTAGTTATTTGGGCTCTATTGCTCTAGCCTAGACATCTAGATTTGCCACCTTAAGGGCATTTTCTTGTATAAATTCCCTGCGCGGTTCAACAATATCCCCCATAAGCGTCGAAAAAACCTCCGCAGCCTCCTCGGTGTGTCCTATTTTTACCTGTAGCAATGTACGTTGATTGGCATCTAAGGTAGTTTCCCAGAGTTGCTCCGGGTTCATCTCACCCAGGCCTTTATATCTGTTAATTGCAAGGCCCTTTTTACCCGCTTGTTGAATTAATTCTGCCAACTTCAGAGGACCGTCAATAATAGCAGAGGCTTCCGCTGTTTCCAATACAGCTGGTTTTCCATATATCTCTTGAAGATGGCTGACCATTTCATCTAATTTTCGAGCCTCAGGGGTTCGGATCAGTTGTGAACCGATTGAATAACGTTCGGTTACTCCCCGAAGA
>CALIMD010000111.1 GCA_938028645.1 uncultured Alphaproteobacteria bacterium | reverse complement strand
TCTTTCCGATTTAGCTCAAATTGAGGGTTTTGATGAAGCCATCGGAGAAGAACTACAAAGCCGCGCATCTGCATTTAGTGAAGCAGAGCAAGAGGGTTTTTTAAAAAGGCGTGTTGAATTAGGTGTGACCGACGAGCTAGCTGAAATGGATGGAGTGACACCTAATATGCTCGTTATTTTGGGAGAAAACCAAATTAAAACAGTTGATGACCTAGGTGACTTAGCAAGTGACGAATTGATGGAAATGGTTCCCAATGATGGTTTAACTATTGAGGATGCAAATAGCATTATCATGGCTGCTCGCGCGCATTGGTTTGAAGAGCCACAGAGCACAGATCCTTCTCCAGAAAGAAGTAGCGATAACGAGGAATGAGGCTTGAGACAAAAAAAAGAAATGCACCCGCTAGATCAAGATCACAAAAGTAGGACGCCCCTCCGTAAATGCATTGTAACTGGGCAGTCTCAAGCAACAGTAGAAATGATACGATTTGTGCTAGGTCCTTTTGGCGAAGTGGTCCCGGATATAGAAGAAAAACTACCTGGAAAAGGAATGTGGGTCACGTCATGTTATGAGACAATATCTAAAACGGTAGAAAAAAGATCATTTGAGAGGTCCATGCACCAAAAGGTTTTAATTTCTGATGGTTTTCTTGAAAATATAGAACGAAAGTTAGTTGATCGAGCAGTATCCGCAGTCGGACTCGCTAGACGAGCCGGACGCGTCTTAGCTGGTCATGCAAAGATCGATCGCGCACTTCGGGAACGCAAAGTTTTGTTGAGAATAGAAGCCAAGGATGGTGCCAAAGATGGTAGGAATAAATTAACTCGACTTAACCCTAATATCCCCATTTTAGATTGCGTTTATGGGAAAGAACTAGCAAGAGCGTTTGAAAAGCGCGATACAATCCATCTTGCCATTGCCGTTGATAATAAAAAGGGTAATGATGGACTAATGGCTAAATTTAAAAAAGATTTTGGTCGTTTGGAGCAGTTTAGGAAAAGTAACAAAAATGTTAAGTTGGAAAAGTCGACTTACCAGTGTATTGAGACTATCATATAGATTTTTTGATTAGGGACACGTGTTAATCGAATGGCGACTGAAGATAAAGATCGAAAAAAGTTAAGCCTCTCACGTGGTGGGACGCTTTCGCTTGGAAAAACCGTTGAAACAAGTCAAGTTAAACAAAGTTTCTCCCATGGTCGTTCTAAAACAGTTCAGGTTGAGCGCAGAAGGAAACGTCTTCCAGTCGTAACTAATGAAAACAAGGCTTCAGATAACGCGGAAGAAATATTACTTAAGGGTCTGACATCTGAAGAACGCGCGGCTCGGACTCGCGCTCTAAAAGAGGGATTGCAACAAAAAGATGATACTATGGAAACTTCTGGTGTTTCCCAAGCGGTTCCAGTGCCCGAGGAAGAAACTGAAGTCAAACTCAATCATAATATATCAAATGAGCAAGAGAATACATCGTCCGCTTTAGCGCCCAAAATAACGGAAGCTAAAAGCGAAGAAGAAGAACTCGACAGGAGAAAATTAGAGCTTTTAGAAGCCCAAAGAATAGAAGAAGAAGAAAAACAGATTAAAATAATAGAAGCGGCGCGATTAGCGGAGGAGGAAGAAGCTAGACTAGCAAAAGGAGCTTCACCGCGACAGGCAAATAGATCTAATGATAGGATCGCAGAATTAGAAAAAGACGCTGAGATTGAAATAGATGATAGTTCGACCGAAACCAAGTCAGGAAAAAAACGAAACGAATCTAACAAAAAAATCACACCATCTGTAAGCCGAAGAGGTGAACCACGAAGACGCCATTCGGGAAAATTGACCATATCTCAAGCGTTAGACGATACCGAACTTGAAAGGGTACGATCATTAGCCTCCGTCAAGAGAGCCCGAGAAAAAGAAAGGAATAGAGCTCGAGAGGAAAGTGGAGAGTCTGCCAAGCGTATAAGAGATGTTACGATACCCGATGCCATAACAGTCCAGGAGTTGGCAAACCGCATGGCGGAAAGAGCGGGAGAGGTTATCAAGAAGTTGATGGCAATGGGTGTGATGGCAACTATCAATCAGGTTATAGATGCTGATACAGCAGAACTAGTGACAGCGGAGTTTGGTCATAACGTTAGGCGTGTGTCCGAGTCGGATGTTGAAACAGGGCTTCAAGTAGAACAAGAGCTTGAAGAAAACACGGAGCCAAGAGCTCCGGTAGTTACAATAATGGGACACGTAGACCACGGGAAAACATCACTCCTGGATGCGCTGAGAAAAACTGACGTCGTCACAGGTGAGGCTGGTGGCATCACTCAACACATAGGAGCATACCAAATTAACTCACAATCAGGCGAAAAAATAACATTCTTGGATACCCCGGGCCATGAAGCTTTCACCGAGATGCGTGCTAGAGGGGCGACAGTCACTGACCTTATAATTCTGGTGGTTTCCGCTGACGATGGAATAAAACAACAAACAGTTGAAGCTATTCAACATGCTAAAGCAGCTCAGAGCCCAATGATTGTAGCCGTCAATAAGATAGATCTCCCGGATGCAGACCCTGGTAAAGTGCAAACAGAGCTTTTACAGCATGAGGTAATAGTCGAAGAACTTGGGGGAGAAGTCATGCAAGTTCACGTATCTGCTAAAACGGGAGAGGGATTAGATAAATTACAAGAAGCAATTTTATTACAGTCGGAGATACTAGAACTAAAATCAAATCCAAATAGGACAGCAGCCGGCACAATTGTGGAGTCAAAAGTCGAACGAGGGAAGGGTAGTGTAGCAACAGTCTTAGTTCAACATGGAACTCTTAAAATTGGAGATATTTTTGTAGCAGGGGCAGAATGGGGAAGGGTACGAGCTCTACTTGACGATCGCGGAAGTCGAATTACGGAATGTGGACCCAGTTTCCCAGCGGAGGTACTAGGGCTAAATGGATCTCCAATTGCAGGTGATGATTTTGTGGTGGTTGAGCATGAGGCTAGGGCTAGGGAAATTGTTGAGTACAGGCAGCGGGAAATCCGACGAAAACAAGCAACCGCCGGCGCAAGAGGTACAGTGGAACAAATGTTATCAGCAATAGCAGCAGGGCAAGCAGAAGAACTACCTGTGCTAATTAAAACAGATGTGCATGGCTCACTAGAGGCAATCAGAACAAGTCTTGAACGTATCTCTAATCCAACCGTAACAGTTCGTATTTTACTAGGCGCAGTCGGCGGAATAAGCGAATCTGACATAACTTTAGCTGCTGCATCCAATGCGATCGTAATAGGATTTAATGTTCGAGCGAACCCTCAAGCGAGGCAGTTAGCTCAAAAAAGTGGAATCGACGTTCGATATTACTCAATTATCTATAATGTCATCGATGATATTAAGTCCGCTCTTACAGGACTCTTATCACCAGACTTGAAAGAAGAGTTCCTCGGTAACGCAGAAGTTAAAGAGGTCTTCAATATAAGTAAAGTTGGTAAAATAGCGGGTTGTATGGTTACAGAAGGTAACATCAAGCGTGGAGCTAATGTTCGTTTGTTACGTGATAATGTCGTAATACATGAGGGATCGTTAAAAACGTTGAAACGGTTCAAAGATGAAGTCAATGAAATTAGGGAAGGGTCGGAATGTGGAGCTGCTTTTGAAAATTACAACGACTTACAAATTGGAGATCTGATAGAGTGTTTCGAAATTAAGGAAATAGCCAGAACTCTTGAATCCGTTCAGTCCGATGTTAAAGCATCATAACTTAGTAATTGTTGAAACCAAAAATGCCGCGTTCTCGATTTAAAAAAAGCAGTGGGGAAGGCACCGATAGATCTCAGCGACAATACCGAGTAGGCGAATTAATAAGGAAAACTCTAGTTGAGGTTTTCGAAAAAGTTGAAATACGAGATCCCGATCTTTTAAATGTATCGATTACCATATCAGAGGTCTCTGTTAGCCCTGACTTAAAGGCCGCTACTGTTTACGTGATGCCTTTAGGAGGAAAACAACAAGATAGTGTAATATCAGGATTGAGAAGAGCCTCCTCGTTTTTACGAAGTAAAATAGCGGGGATAATCGAGTTGCGCTCAATCCCGCGCTTAGACTTTAAAATTGATACCGCTTTCGATAACTCAAGCAATCTCAATAAAGTTCTCAAAATGGCAGATACATCTTTAAATAAGCATGATGGGATTATAGGCCCTAACAATGCCTCGTAGGAAAAAAGGGGATCCTGTAAGCGGTTGGGTCATCATAGATAAACCAGTTGGAAAAACCTCCGCTCAAGTGGTGAATGCTGTCCGACGTGCATTAAACGCCCTGAAAGCAGGTCACGCTGGGACCTTAGATCCACTAGCGTCAGGGATCCTTCCAATAGCCTTAGGAGAAGCAACTAAGACAATATCCTTTGCAATGGATTCCCTAAAGGATTATCAGTTTGACATTAGTTGGGGCGAGGAACGCGATACCCACGATAGCGAGGGCCGAGTAGTAGCAGAAAGTAATGCACGCCCAACCGAGGAACAAATCATCACCGCTTTACCCTTGTTTTTGGGTTATATTGATCAGGTACCTCCTATTTTCTCTGCTATCAAGATTAATGGTCGCCGATCTTATGATTTAGCGAGGAAC
This sequence comes from uncultured Alphaproteobacteria bacterium, assembly GCA_938028645.1. Classification (GTDB taxonomy): domain Bacteria; phylum Pseudomonadota; class Alphaproteobacteria; order Thalassobaculales; family Thalassobaculaceae; genus UBA7326. The sequence continues at coordinate 4,021 of CALIMD010000111.1, read as the reverse complement.
CAAGAAAACGTCAGACTAGAGTCGCGTAAAGTTTTCGTAGAATCGTTCTCATTGATAAATAAAAAAGACGAGAACTCTGCAACATTCATGGTTACTAGTGGAAAAGGAACTTACATCAGAGCTTTAGCGCGCGATTTAGCGGTTAAGCTCGGCACATATGGGTATATTTCTTCACTCCGAAGGTTAAAAGTTGGTTCTTTTTCCGAAAACGACGCGATTTCTCTGGATTATCTTGAAACATTAGCGCATAGTCCCGCCAATTTTAATAAGCTATTACCTGTTGAGGTGGCGCTAGACGGCATCCCGGCAATGCCTTTATCAGGTGACCAAGCGGATAGGATGAGAAATGGCCAAAGTGTCCCTTTAGAAAAGGAGGCTGACTGGTGTTGTTCACTTACTCTCGAAGAAGGTGGTATCATATATACCATGTGTTCGGGGTTACCAGTGGCAATTGCCAGATTACAGCAAGGTTTTATTTGTCCTATTCGCGTCCTTAACTTTTAATGTAATGGAGCGAATGATGTCGATTACCAATGAAAAAAAAGCTGAACTAATTAAGGAATATGGGCAGAAAGAGGGCGATACTGGTTCTCCAGAGGTGCAGGTAGCAATTCTAACGACACGGATACTTAACCTTACTGAGCATCTGAAAACTCATAAGAAGGACTTCCATTCTCGCAGAGGTCTTTTGATAATGGTTGGTCAACGCCGCCGTTTGCTCGACTACCTGCAATCTAGGAGTGAAGCTAGGTACTTAGATTTAATTAGCCGCCTTGGCCTTCGCCGTTAGAAAACCCACGGCGATAACATTTATTTGATGGGTAGATATGTATCATTGGTCAAAAATCTAATTTGACCCTTTGTTCAATACATGGCATTCAGTGAATAGTAATAGATATAGAAACGTAGGGCCCATTAATTAAATTGAACGGATCAAAAGCTAAAGCCTTCATACCAAACAATCTAACAAATTCTCTGAAATAATTCTTAAGATAAATTTTTTTGTTAGCAAGTTTAGGCACTGTATTTTGATTATCTAGTTTAGGTTGAGGGCGATCATTTAAGGAATTAAGCAGTATGTTTGATATATATAAAAAAGAATTAAATTGGGGTGGTAAAAAGCTCGTTTTTGAAACTGGAAAAATAGCACGGCAGGCTGATGGTGCTGTAATGGCAAGTTTGGGAGATACTACAGTTCTATGCACTGTTGTAGGAGCAAGGAGCCCAAAACCTGGATTAGACTTTTTTCCATTAACAGTTAACTATCAAGAAAAAACTTTCGCCGCAGGTAAGATTCCTGGTGGTTTCTTTAAACGAGAAGGAAGACCTACCGAAAAGGAGACTTTAGTATCACGTCTCATTGACCGTCCAATTCGACCTCTGTTTGCAAAAGGTTTTCGAAACGAGACACAGGTTATTTGTACTGTTCTTTCGCACGATCTAGAGAATGATCCAGATATAGTTGCAATGATAGGGGCTTCGGCCGCTTTAACCATTTCGGGTCTTCCCTTTCTTGGTCCAATCGGCGGGTGTAGGGTTGGTTACAAGGATGGTGAATACGTATTGAATCCGCTTCAACACGAAGTTGCAGATTCTGATTTAGATTTAGTGATGGCCGGCACGCGAGAAGGTGTTTTAATGGTTGAATCTGAAGCTACCGCCCTATCAGAAGATATAATGCTTGGTGCAGTCATGTTTGGTCACAAAGCTTGCCAGGACGTCATAGATCTAATAATAGAGCTCGCAGAGGCATGTGCCAAGGAGCCAAGAGACATACCACCGGAGCCACCGGAAGTCGAAAAGGTAACTGCAAAACTAAAAAAATCAATTACCAAGGATTTGCAAAAAGCATACAAGGTTGCTGATAAAGTAAAACGTCAGGAGCTGATAGCGGTTGCGAAGGAAAAAGGCGTGCAGCTGTTCGAAACTGAAGAAGAGGTCAATGCTGCAAAGGGTGCACTGAAATCCCTTGAAGCTGATATTGTTCGAGGATCAATTTTAGATACAGGTGTTCGAATAGACGGAAGAGATACCAAAACAGTGCGCCCAATCGTCTCAGAGGTCGGTATTCTACCCAGAGCCCACGGATCTGCACTCTTTACAAGAGGAGAAACTCAAGCTTTGGTAGTGACGACGTTGGGTACCGGACAGGATGAACAGATAATAGATGCGCTTGAGGGAGAATACAGAGAAAATTTCATGTTGCATTACAACTTTCCGCCATACTCTGTTGGAGAGGCTGGTAGACTGGGCGGCGCCGGGAGACGTGAAATTGGCCATGGGAAGCTGGCGTGGAGAGCAATACGACCGCTATTACCTAAAAAGGAGGATTTTCCCTATACACTGCGGGTCGTCTCAGAGGTAACAGAGTCGAACGGTTCCTCATCAATGGCAACGGTTTGTGGAACATCTATGTCTTTAATGGACGCAGGAGTTCCACTCAGTCAGCCATGCGCAGGTATTGCTATGGGCTTGATTAAAGAAGGTGATCGTTTTGCCGTATTATCGGATATTCTTGGGGACGAAGATCATCTAGGAGATATGGACTTTAAAGTAGCGGGCACTGAGCAAGGAATTACATCTTTACAAATGGATATTAAAATTACGTCCATAACTGAAGAAATAATGCAAGTTGCTCTTCAACAGGCCAAGGATGGAAGACTTCATATTCTTAGTGAAATGGAAAGGGCAATTAATCAAGGTAGAGAGGGGGTATCTGATCACGCCCCACGCGTAACAACTCTAACTATTAATAAAGATAAAATCAGGGATATCATTGGACCAGGGGGTAAGGTCATAAGGGAAATATGTGAATCAACGGGAGCCAAAATCGACATTGACGACGAAGGCGTGGTTAAGGTGGCTGCTGTGGATAACGAAGCGGGACAAGCTGCAATTCAATGGATTAAATCAATCGTAGCAGAACCCGAATTAGGCGTCATCTATAACGGGAAAGTGGTTAAAACAGTCGACTTTGGGGCTTTTGTAAACTTTTTAGGTCCTCGGGATGGCCTCGTGCACATTAGTGAATTATTGCCCGGGCGCGTTAACAAAACGACAGACGTAGTGAAAGTTGACGATGAAGTTAAAGTAAAAGTCATTGGCTTTGATGATAGAGGAAAAGTTAAGTTAAGCATGAGACTTGTTGATCAGGACACCGGGGAAGATTTAGAGGAACAAGGTCAAGAAGATTCTTAAATTTTACGTCAAATTACTCTATAAAATGGCGCCACAATGTGAATAATACGTTGGCGCCATTTTTTTACCCAAAGCTTCCAATTATTATAGGACACCGGGGCGCTTACAACTCGGCTCCCGAGAACACTTTGATCTCCTTTCGAAAAGCGGCACAATTAGGTGCCAAATGGATTGAAATTGATGTTCGATTATCCTCTGACAAAATTCCTGTAGTGTTTCACGACGATGAAGTTGATAGAACCACTAATGGTCAAGGGCCAGTAGATAGGTTTACCCTTGAATCATTGCAGGAACTGGATGCTGGAAGCCATTATCATACTGACTTTTCTGGCGAAAAAGTACCAACACTGTTGCAAACTATAACACTTTGTATTGAGTTAAACTTAGGTTTAAACATTGAAATAAAACCAAATTTGGGACAAGCTGTTGAGACGGTGACAGCAATATTAGCAACTATTAATCCATTTCAGGAACAACTAAGAGGCAATGTTTTATTTTCTAGTTTCAATTTACTTTGCCTTAAAAAGCTAGTTAATTTATCCCCGGATTGGCCCAGAGCATTATTAGTTAATGATCTGAACAAGGATTGCTTAACACACACTAAAGCCCTTGAATGTTATGCGTTAAATCCAAACTACAACTGTTTGGCTAACATTGAAAATATCAAGTCGATTCTAGATAGTGGGTTACGAATAATCCCTTTCACTGTCAATCAGATCTCTATAGCTAAAAATTTATTACGATTAGGCGTTCATTCGATTATTACTGACGACCTTGAGTCATTAAACTCACTGAAAAATTATAAAATATGATCCCGCCAGCA
>CALIMD010000110.1 GCA_938028645.1 uncultured Alphaproteobacteria bacterium | reverse complement strand
TGTGAAGCAGGGCCGCTAATTTTGTGCCGCCTGGTAAAATAAAAGATGAAAGGGATTCTAGTTTTGAATTCATATCATCTATTTCATTTTCTAATCGATCTACTTGGGCTTGGACTATTCGCAAAGGGGGATACTTCGGGTCTTCCTGATACGGAGTGCACAAATCTGCTCCAATATCAAAAAGATCGTTTTGAACCCGGGACAACATTTCATCTACATTATTACTTGATTCGACGCGAGCAAGTCCAATGGCCGCGTTAGCTTCATCAACAGCACCATACGCCACGGGTCTGTGAGAGTATTTCGGTACTCGTTCACCATTCCCAAGCGAGGTATATCCTTCATCCCCGCCACGAGTATATATTTTTGTCAATTTCACCATCACAAATTATCCAGTCAATTAATCTTTGGCTAAAGACAATAGGATCACGACCAACAAAACGGCTATCCCTTGAAATAATACTCTATACCGCATAAAAAGGTTAGATTTTTTCGGTCCAAGTTCCCCACCACGAGCCATAGTAATTAAGCCACCCGCCAGAGTTGCCAGGACAAGGATTAAAGCGCTCACAAGGAGAATGATTACTATTACGTTCATACGTTACGATATAACCTTCTCATATCAGTTCGGCAATCACCGCCGTAAAAGATATTTTCGGCGTTATGAATAAAATATCTCTGAATTATAAATAAGTTCTAGTTAACATAATTATTGATTAAAATAACTCAAATATTGAGAACCATCTCTCAAATTATAATGCGAAAGTTGGCAATGATAAAAACTAAATACATCCAACATATTGAAAACTGTAATAATGCAAATCTGCTGGACTTTGTTCCATGGAAAATCTCCGACGATATAGTTGGCTACGTCAATAAAAATATAGCATCAAAACTTTTATCTTTTGGATCAATATTCCACGAAGAAAATAATGCACTACACCTATCTAGTAGATTGAAAAACTCCCAGCAACGAACCGAAGCTGTAGCAGATATTCTCGAAACTTTGTGGGCGGAGGAAATTTGCGGGATGAAACTCAACGAGGATTATGCGGTGAGGGCAGAGATTGGCAGCCCCAATCTTATGACAATAGACCGGGGCGCATCCACCCATTTAGGGATAATAACTACGGGGTTTCATTTAAATGGGTTCCTGACCGATAAGGATCAGTTCAAAATGTGGATAGCTAAACGCTCTGCAACAAGAGGCACTTTTCCAGGTCAATTAGATAACGTGGTGGCAGGAGGCCAACCCTCAAACCTCACGGTTGCTGAAAATGTCATTAAAGAATGCAACGAAGAAGCAAGTATACCCAAAGATCTGGCCCAAAAGGCATACCCAACAGGCTTTATTAGTTACCTCATGGAGGCAGAGGGCAATCTGCGTCGTCATGTTATGTATGTATACGACCTTGTAATGCCCTTTAATTTCACCCCAAGACCAAATGATGGAGAAGTTGAAGCGTTTTCATTAATGAAAATAGAGGAAGTAATCAAAGTCGTAACGTCTTCACCAGATACATTTAAGTTCAACTGCAATCTGGTTATTATTGATTTCTTAACCCGCCATGGATTAATTCAAAACCAAGATCCAGATTACTTCAAAATTGTTAATGGGCTTCGCTCGCCGCTAAATTGATCTCTTATCCGACGAGAAACCCAGACTCCTCACCAATTATTGTGGCCCGTAACATATGCCTTACTTCCGATTGGTCAAAATCTGTAAGAGCCACATGCATAGTAGTACGATTGTCCCAACAGACTAAATCACCGGCTCTCCACTGATGTCGATAGACATTTTCATGTTTTGTTGCATGAGAACATAGAAAATCTATTATAGGACGGCTCTCTTCCGACGTCATTCCGTGAAAGTGCGAGACCCTCTCACTTACGTATAAAGCTTTTTTTCCACTCCCAGGATGAACGCGCACGGATGGATGAGCGATGGGTGGGTTTAATCGTTTTGTCTCGGCAACCTCGGATGCATCCCTTTCATAAAACCCCTTGGTTAAAGATATGTCATAAACTGAATAAAGATCATCAACTATTCTCCGCATCTTATCAGTTAATGTCTCGTAAGCTCTGACCATATTGCAAAACATAGTGTCACCGCCGATAGGAGCAGGTTTCACACAATATAACACAGACGCAGCAGCAGGCCGGCCTGTATATGAATAATCTGAATGCCAGTTTCTTCCGACATTCCTTGTCTCAGATGGCCTTCCATTGAATGGTTGGGTCGTTATTTCCATTAAATGCGGATAACCCTCCATTCTGTAAAAAGGTGTTGCCTCATGGTTATCCAAAGACCCAAAGCTTCTGGCAAAACGAAGGATATCTTCAGGGTTAGCATCCTGATTACGTAAGACAATAACGTGCTGGTCATGCCAAGTTTCTTGAATGAGCTGGATATCCTGCTCTCCTAGGGCTTCCCTCATATCAATACTGGTAAGTTCTGCTCCTAACGCGTAACTTAAAGGCTTAGCTTTAATCATATTAAGAACTCCTATTTGACCTGACCATGTTTCATTTGAGAAATTAATCCAAATAGACAACCTGATCCGATGTCATCAAACCCTCTAAATACTCAGGTTCGGTCAATCCACTTTGTATTTTCGTTTCCACATTTGCTTCCGCAGCTTTCAATCGCTCAAGCTTATCCAACACTTCGTCGATCTGCAAAAATGGCACAACAACCACCCCATCTCGATCACATACAACCATATCTCCCGAATCAACTGAAATCCCAGCTAAATTTATTTTTAATCCAACGCTTCCAGGCCCAGTACGTGCGGGAGAGTTTGGATTTACCCCCTGACAAAAAACAGGAAATTCCAGTGGTTCTATACCAACCTGGTCTCGAACCATACCATCGGTAACAAACCCCGTAACACCTTTATTTTTCATCATCCCACATAATAAATCACCCACAACCGCTGTACTATTATAGGCATCTGTCGCACATATGATTATATCTCCTTCTAAGGCTAAATGAAGCGCTCCCATAACACCTAAATTATCGGCTGGATAAGCAAAGCAGGGAAGAGCAGGACCACAAATATTTGTGAAAGTATCATTTAAGGGTTTAATCAATGGGAACATTGCTCCTCTACCTCCCATGCAATCTGCAATATTTCCCGTCATCACCCCTCTAAACGCTTCAATCTGAGATCTTGTAGGTCGACGAGTTGGGCGTTTGACGGTTAAAATAGGTGGATCTTCGAGCATTACATATCTCCCTTTTTAAATGCTAAGATCGAGTTTACTTGGATATAAATATGTAAGTGAGCATATTAAAGATATTGATATAACATTTGTAACCGCTAAAATTTTTTGTTTATTCTGAAGATATTTACCTACGGTTTAAAATAGAGCTTCGGGCAAAAAGAAATGAATTCTTTGTCATGAAAACCCAAATGCAGTTCAAAGTTTTACTACTTTTAGTTTCCGCCATATTCTTGTACTGTGCAGGATGGTTGATTGCCAGCCAATGGATAAAAAATGAAATAGAAACTTTCTTAGGCGGCACATTAGTAAAAAATGGAAAAATCGCAATCCATTATAAAGCCCTAGAACGCGGAGGCTTTCCATTTTCATTGGACTGGCATCTAATAAATCCGAAAGTAGAAGTAAACTTTGCGTCTCATACAGTAAATTTCAATGCCAATAAAACCACTTTATCTATTCATCCATTCTTCAAGAAAAGTGTGATGGTCCAAAATCAAAAAACGGAGTGGACGCTATTAAATAATGGAGATAACCAAAAGTTTAAAAATATATCAGAGACTAGCAGACTATATCTATCGGAAAACTACGACGGCACCACTACTGCCGAGTATAGCGCTAATAACTCAGATATTCATCAATTCGTCCCTA
>CALIMD010000109.1 GCA_938028645.1 uncultured Alphaproteobacteria bacterium | reverse complement strand
AAGGAATGTCTATTGAAAAGGCGGCGATGTTTGCTTGCTCTGCCGCTGCAATAAAGTGCAGTCGGTTTGGGGGAAGAAAAGGAATTCCAAGTCGTCACGAGGTTGAGGCTCTTATGCGTTCGACCTACGATTAATCTAAATGTAAAAAATTGATAAAAATTTACAGGATGGCTTTCAATTAAGATTAATATTACCAGCCCATTGCTCGGCCGGACCTTCTTGGGTCTGCGCCCCCAGTGAGTGTTTTAGTCTCTAAATTGGCACTGATAGCGCAAACGCCTGCGACGGCATCGGAGCGTGAGGGTAACCATTCAACATCATGACCTAAATCAGATAAAGTCTCTCCTATTTCCTGATCTATATCTTCTTCAATAGCTAATCTTCCTGGTTTCGACTCATGTGGTTCAAAGGAGTTTGGTTGGCTATGTGTGCTAAATCTGGGCGCTTCTATCGAGGATTGAATGTCCATCCCAAATACTAAATGATTTAAGATCACTTGGAGCATTCCTTGAGGCTGAGTATCTCCGCCGGGAGCTCCAAACGGCATTACAAATTGATTTCTTCTAAGCGCCATGGCGGGATTTGGGGTTAACCGGGGACGTTTACCGGGTGCTATCTCTGATGCATGACCCCTTACGGCAAACGATTGTGATCCTCTTGCAGAAGGGCAGAAACCCAAACCTGGGATTACAGGACTTTCGAAAGAAACATCTGATGGCGTGATGGAGCAGACATTACCTTTTTGATCCATCGTGCAGGTATACGATGTATCAGGCTCGGAAAACGAGGCATCAGAATTTACATCAGATTTAAAACTGATCCCACCAAAACCGTCGATTTCTCCCGCAGGTGGCATCTCAGGCCAAGCCTTCCGGGGATTAATCTGTTCTTGGCGCTGCTTAGCAAATTTGGAGGATAAAAGTTTTTCAATAGGAACATCTACAAAATTAGGATCGCCATAGTAGCGCTCCCTATCCGCAAAACTTAACTTTATTGTTTCTGCCAGATAATGAATATAATCTGTGGAGTTGTGGCCCATTGCGTTGAGGTCGATGTCATTTAACATATTTAGCATTTGCAGCAATACAGGGCCTTGGCACCAAGGACGGCAACTATAGACCTCAGTTCCCCGAAAATTGATAGACAAGGGTTTTTCAATGGGGGTTCTATAGCTAGCCATGTCATCGGCTGTCATTAAACCACCATTCTCTTTGTGATACTTGACTATTTTACTTGCTATATCGCCAACATAGAAAGCATCGCGAGCGGCCTGGAGGCCCTTTTCTCTGCCGTCTTTCATTGCGGCCGCTTCTTGGTCTGCCATAAACTGAATACTGGCAGCTAAGTCAGTTTGTATCAGCAGATCACCTACCTCAAGAGGGTGGCCGTTCTTTTGCCAGATATTGGAGTTACTGGGCCACATCCGGTAATTCTCTTGATAGCGGGATAAAAATTTGGACATTGTTGGATGGACAGTTATGCCCTCTCTCGCATATTTGATAGCAGAACTTGCGACTTCCCCAAAAGACATGGTCCCGTAATTTGCTAGTACTGTTATCCACGCGTCTGGTGCTGCAGGCACCACCGTTCTTAAAAGCCCTAATGGAATTGTGCCCTTATATTGGTTTTCGAATAACGAAAGGTTGGCTGATTTAGGCCAGTGACCGAGCCCCGCAACACTAATCACCTCATCTTTTTCCGCCAGGTAAATAAGCATGGGTGCAACGCCAGAAAATTGTACTTGATCACTATGAACTACTCCAAGGGCTATACCGGCGGCCACTCCCGCATCAATAGCATTTCCTCCCGCTTCAAGTACTTTGGCGCCAGCCTCGGTTGCCAAATAGTGACCGGCAACTATCATGTGTCTTTTTGCCGTTATCATGGGTTGTTGAGGAAGTATACTCATTAGAAAAAACCTTTAATTTTTCAGAAAAATAATCGGCCTGCTCGCTATAAAACTATCCATTTTTTTTCAGTATTAAATAGCAATGGACATAATCCATTCCATGTCCTTTAGGGTTATCTTCAACGAGTTTTTGATAGTTACTATAAAAGGTATCCACAATTTTTTGTTTATCGGTCATGGAACGTTCTGGGGATAGGCCACTGACAAAAGTAGCCTCACTCCATGATCGGAGTGTTGGAATATATTCCTCTGCAAAACGGGTAGGGTTTTTATGTTCTTTAAAATCTAAAGCAAAAGGGCACTCTACAACTCGCGTTTCAACGTGCTCCACTCGAAGCCCTGCCTTGAACACAGGGTTTTCCTGATCGTTAAAAGGCGCAGTGAACTGTTCGACAGTTCGATAACTTTGAGGAAAATTCGTATTTACGTATTCTTCAGGTGTGATAATACCATCTTCGGCTAAAGCTTTCCAAAGCTGATTAAATATATCAAACATATTTTTACCACCGGTTGAACCGAGATAATATCCATTCTCATCTATTCCAAAGTTGAATAGCGCTAGTCTACCGTTAGGAGCAAGATCATTGGCTCTATTTATTAACATACCCTCCCAATCCCGGCGACCTTGCTCTTCGTAAGCTGCGCGCTCGTCTCCTTTGGCTCCCACCATGTGCACGTGATTAGAAATAACACCAGGTTTCTCACTAATATAGTGGGATGCAGTGGCAGAAAATCCCAAATTCAGTGTTCCGGCAGGAAAAATAGGCTTATGAAATGAGGTTGCCGAACTAAAAACAAAAATATTTTCCAGGTCGTCGATGTAGGTCTCAACATCTGTTTGACCATGGACATTTTGAAATACCTGGCTGAAATCATTCTTTGGCAGGTCGGTATAAACCATTTGAATAGGCCTTGAGGGTGCACGTTTTCTGATCTCTTTTAAAACCTTTCCAACCATAGAAATCGATGTGCCACCGTCTGCACAACCCATGTCCGACATCGTAAAAGTACCTTTTTCGTCTAGTGACCCCATCCGATCAAGTGCTTCAATAATGAGATGCGTCGCATTATCGATTACGTGTTTAGCTCCAACGGTAGCTTTTGAGTAGTAGCCGCCACCTTTCATAGACATAAAGCCGGCGGTATTATCAGTTTTACTCATACAATGTTCTCCCCAACTTCATTTTTTTGGTTTTGATGTGCCCATGGTCCCACATAGCCTGTTGACCAGTCTGGAGGAAGTTGGCACGGTCGAGGATCATGGCTAGCCCATGCAGCCCGCTTTCCTAGAACTATTGTTCCCGAGTAGGGACTGGGGATGGGGTTGCTTGTGTAGGGCATTGAATCCGCCGACGAATAA
>CALIMD010000108.1 GCA_938028645.1 uncultured Alphaproteobacteria bacterium | reverse complement strand
TTCTCTGATGATACTTCCATCTGCTCTGGTTATTTCGATATTACCCCCCTCTCTGGAGAATAAAGGTTTTTTTACAAAATTATTTTCTATTTTACTCGCTCGAGGGTCATTGGAAAAATAAGCCGGCAATAAGTTTGCATGTCCCTCAAACATCTCCCAAAGTAAAGGGAGCATACCTTTATTGGACAAAATTATTCTCCAAGAGGGTTCAATCATTGTTAACCGATTTTTTTTTAATGAAAGTCCAAATTCATCCTTAAAAATCCATTCCCAGGGATATAATTTAAAAAGGGTTGTTATCCTCTCATCATCAAGGTCGGTAAAATAACCATTTTCATCGATACCAATATCTTCAAGAAAAATAAAGGTGGTTTCCAACCCTGCTTGAACAGCACACTCTTCTATATATCTCACCGTCCCCTCATCTTCCTCACTTTCTTTGCATGCCGTCAAATGCAATTGATCATCTATCCCAAATTTCTCAAACGCCTTAACCATATTTTCGTGAATTGAGTTAAACTGATCGCAGCCAGTTGGTATTAGACCTTGTTCCATAGCTTGCTCAAGCCACACCCACTGGAATGCCGAACTTTCGTAAAGTGAGGTGGGAGTATCCGCGTTATACTCAAGAAGTTTCGCAGGTGATATTCCATCATAAGAAAGGTCTAAACGACCATATAAATTCTTCTCTTGGTTTAACCAGCTAGTCCGCACATAATCCCAGTATACTTCAGGGATTGAGAGCTTTGTAAAAATTTCCTCATCATTAACAGCACGAGAGACTAATTCAAAGCACATTTGTTCTATCTCGTTTGTCGGGTCCTCAATATCATTCTCTATTTGTTTCATTGAAAAACGATAACACGCTGTCTCATCCCAATAGGCGGTGCCATACATGGTATGAAAGTTAAAACCTAGCGACTCTGCCTGAGCTTTCCAATCTGCTCGCTCGTCAACTTTAATACGCTGCATTTCCTAGGCTACTAACCTCCGAAGCCACGAAAGCTTCGAAATTTTCCTGCAGAGGCTCTAGCAGCCGATCCAAAGCCACCCCGACGGATCGTTCTTGTTTTGGTTGAAGGAGCTCTTGTTGTATGGCCTGCCACTCGTGTGACACCAGTTTTCCCAGATACCTTTTGGTTGTCGCCAGTTCTAAAGTTTCGAGAGTCATCACGAGATCGGTAAAGTGGTTGAGTCGCAACGCGTGAACCTCCACTTAACATGTTACCCATCATATATCCCATCATCATTGGCATAAACACTGACCCCCCCGAGGTCGTTCTCTGAGGCGCCGCTTCACATTTTTCAGAGCCGAAGTCTGTCTCACAATCAGACAAAGAAGTATATTTTGGAGACACCTTAATATGTTCAGACTGAGCGAATTTCTGATTTGCCTCACATACATCACGGGTAAATCCTGCTTTATCTACGCATTGATCTATTGTCTCGAAAACTCCTACTTCCTGGGAATTATCACAAGCTACTAGTGTCAGAGCGCTCGCTCCCATTAGTGATAATTTCAATGCTTTAGATCTTTTCATGATTGGTTATCCTAAACGTCCCTTATTTGACAGAATACTATACTTTTTGAGTCAGAATTAATATCATTTAAATAATATAATTATCGACACATCTGAAATTTAAAAATCCAATAACTCAAAGAAGCCTCGGATGATTTACGTCATCGACACCTGAAATCCAGCTATCTTTTTATACTGATCTGACAATTCATAAAGTTCATCTTTTGTGATAATATCTGTCATTGATTTAAATGGTCTATCACCACTCCTCTCATAGACCTCTCTCAATATAGCGTCTGGTGGGTTAGTTCTATTTGCATGAACTATAGCAGTTGTTTTTGGCAAACGTTCCTTTTCATATTTTAAGAATGCAGCCACCTCATCCGACTTTAAAGATAGGCAGTCAGCCAAAATTCTAGCATCAATTATGGCTTGGCCTGCGCCATTTGATCCCCTCGGATACATTGGATGCGCTGCATCACCCAACAAAGTGGCTCTACCGAAACTCCATTTTTTTAATGGTTCCTTATCCACCATTGGATATTCAAGTATGTATTCGGCATCCTTTACCATTTGAGGAATATTGAGCCAGGGGAAATTCATTTCCTCACATGACCATAGAAAATCATCCAAATTTCCAGCCTGCCCCCAGTCACCCGAGGGATTTCTCGGAGAGCAATAGAATTCACACAGCCAATTTACGATCTGCATGCCATTATCTAACTCGGCTATTGGATATGCTATAAATTTCCCAGTCTCCAACCAACCAGCATAGATCATGGAGGCGCCAGATAAGAAAGGCTGATGCTTCGTCACACCACGCCACATAGTAATACCAGAGTAAATTAAAGGATCGTCTTCTTTGTAAAACGATCGTCGTACAACTGACTTTATACCGTCACAACCAACTAATGCGCTTCCGCCATAAGATTTTAAAATCTGCCTGGAAGCCTCGGTATAAAAATATGCGGTAACTTTCTGTGCATCCTGTTCCAACCGACAAAACCGATGCCCTGTTAAGAATGCATTAGGGCCCAGGCGTTCGCGAACAGCATTCACCAGAATTTCATGCAAACTCCCTCTATGAATTGAATATTGTGGCCATTCATAACCAGCAAATCGACCGCGAGGTTCGGTATATATATGTTGACCAAAACGGTTGTAAAAACAGACTTCATGCGTTTCGATAGCGTTAGCTG
>CALIMD010000107.1 GCA_938028645.1 uncultured Alphaproteobacteria bacterium | reverse complement strand
TCATCTTTTGCATATTTATCTAACAACGCCGCCGAGTTATCCCACATTTCTTGTGACATCGCATTCATTCTGGCGGGGTTATTGAAAGTGATCCATGCTATACGGTCAATCACCTCGCTCAGTAACGTAGTCTCTTTATTAGTTGCATCCTCTTGAACCGCCATAATCTATATCCTCTAGAAAATTTCAATTAATTTAAATAATATTAGATTCCCGCAACTTGGAAATCTCGATTGCGTCTAGCCCCATTTCTTTGAGTATTTCTTCTGTGTGCTCACCATAATCTGGTGGAGGCATAGTCATACTGCTGGGCGTACGTGACATGCGGATTGGTTGCCCCACCAATTCCATATCTCCACGCGCATGCCCGCTTACTGTTTTAGCCATTTCCAGATGCTTGACCTGTGGATCCTCAAAGGCCTCGTCAATATTATATATCGGGCCACTAGGAACACCATTTTTATTCAGTAACTCCACCCAATATTCGGATGTTTCTTGACTTATAAAGGTTTCTATCTCTTGGTTCAGAGCATCCCTGTTTTTTGATCTAGCATCAGCTTCAGCATAATCGGGATGGTCACGCAGGTCTTGCCTGTTAACTAAGTCACAAAAACGTTTCCAGATGACCTGCCCGGCGACCCCAAGATTGATATACCCATCTTTTGTTTTAAAAACCCCGGTAGGTATACTGGTTGGGTGGTTATTACCTGCTTGCTTGGGAACATCACCATCTACCAACCACCGTGCAGCCTGAAAATCCAGCATAAACAGTTGTGCCTGTAATAATGAAGTATCTATCCATTGTCCTTTACCGGAATCTTCACGTTCCAGTAGAGCAATCATGATGCCTTGCGCTGCAAATAACCCTGCACAAAGATCTGCTATAGGAATACCAGCTCGCACCGGTCCTTGCCCCGGCAAGCCAGTTATCGACATCACTCCTCCCATACCCTGGGCTATTTGATCAAAGCCAGGTCTTTTCGAATATGGCCCATCTTGTCCAAAGCCAGATATGCTGGCATAAACCAATTTTGAATTTTCCTTACTCAAGGCATCATAATCTATTCCAAGACGCTGCTTCACATCTGGACGATAGTTTTCAACAATTACATCAGCAGTTTTGACTAGACGCTTCAACAACTCGACCCCTTTTTCATTTTTTAGGTTCAATGTCATTGCGCGTTTATTTCTATGCAGGTTCATGAAGTCTGGTCCATGACGGGCACCGCCCAGAGCATTGCCTCCATCCATAGCTTCGGGGAGCTCTATTTTTATCACATTCGCCCCCCAATCAGCCAGTTGACGAACACAGGTTGGTCCTGCTCGCACCCGTGTTAGGTCTAAAACCGTGAAGCGTTTTAACGCATCTGAAGCTGGATTAACCGCCATAATTTTTCCTTCTACTCACATAAATTACTATTTTCAGGCCCTGTTGCCCATTTTCCTAGAGAGACAACTATTATCAATTTCATATCAAGGTTTTAAAAAATAATTTGCAACCGATTAAGTTGCCAACATTTAATTTATATAATGACCTATCTATACTGCTTAAAGCTACTATAAGAATAATCACCAACTAATTAATAGAAAAATATAACGCAATAACCATATTATTCTCATGATGTTACAAAGATGCATAGTGCGGTTCGCACGCATGATTTTTTCTGGATTTTTAATTCACTATGGATGACCTACCTTTATACACCTGGTCTGGATTCAACCTCGCTGCTAGCCGAGGCGAGAGATTAGTCTTTACTAATCTAGACTTCGAACTTAAATCGGGCGACGCTCTTTTACTCACAGGTAAAAACGGTTCTGGTAAATCTACCTTACTCAGGATCATGGCAGGCCTCAATCGACCTAGTTCTGGATCTATGTTATGGAATTCTGAAATCATAAAAAATGTCTTAAGCACTCACTCTGCTCGAGTTAATTATATAGGACATTTGACCAGTGTAAAATTGGCACTTACTGTCGAAGAAGATGTTCGATTTTGGATGCAATTAAATGATCATTACAATCAAGGAATAATGGAAATAGCGCTAGAGCATTTTGGGCTATTAAATCAAAGAAGTATGCCGATAAGGTTTTTGTCATCTGGTCAACAAAGAAAATTGGCACTAGTTCGTCTTATGGTAAGAGATTCCAAAATTTGGTTACTCGATGAGCCAACGGTAGGTCTTGACAGTAAAAGCATTCAATCTTTAGAGGACATAATACAAAAACAGAGAGCTGAAAATGGTATAGTGGTAGTAGCATCACACACGGAAATAAACTTGGGGAACAATATTAAAAATATCAATTTATCAGATTTTCAAACGAATATCCCCCAACCTTATTCAGCTAGTTTCGACTATGAGGAATAGGTAATGGATACTATTATGGCGATCATTCGTAGAGATCTGTCTTTGGTAATAAGACAAGGAAGCGATGCTTTTGTGGTATTAATATTTTTTATTGTCACAGTGACTTTATTTCCATTAGGAGTCAGTCCAGACCCTCTTATTTTACAAAATTTGGCCAGCGGTATTGTTTGGGTTGGTGCTTTATTAGCAGCAATGTTATCGCTTGATCGTCTTTTTCAAACAGATTATGACGATGGATCCTTGGAGTTATTGACACTCTCTTCATATCCGTTGGAAATCGTCGTTTTGTGTAAGTGTTTCGTTCACTGGTTAACAACGGGTTTGCCTATTATGGTGATCTCACCAGTTTTAGCGTTAATGCTGAATATTAAAACTGGAGCCTTTCTGTACTTAATCACTAGTATGGCCTTAGGAACGCCTATAATCAGTCTCCTGGGAGCAGTAGGTGCCGCACTAGTCCTAGGCTCAAGACGGTCCGGCGTTCTAATCGCGCTACTTATCATCCCGTTAACGATACCAATTCTTTTATTTGGGGTAGGCGCCATACAAGCGGCTACGGAAGGATATAGTGCTTCAGGCCCATTAATGTTTTTAGGAGCCCTCTTATTATTTTCTATTGCGCTATGCCCATGGGTGATAGCTTCCAGCTTAAAGCAAGTTGTATCGTGAGGTTTCAATATAATGCATAGATTTGCTAACCCGGCCCGTTTCATGCGAATAGCCGAACCAATTTTACCATGGACATCTGTGGGAGCCTTAGCTGCAGTTTTGCTTGCTCTGTATTTTGGTATATTTGACTCTCCAGCGGACTATCAGCAAGGAGAAACCGTTAGAATAATGTACGTGCATGTACCAGCTGCGTGGATGGCGTTATTCGCATATACCGTGATGGCCTTTGCAAGTGGAAGTTTCC
>CALIMD010000106.1 GCA_938028645.1 uncultured Alphaproteobacteria bacterium | reverse complement strand
GCTAAAAATAATGAACCAGGAAAAGTAATTAATGACATTATTTTATCTAAAAAATCAGCAGTTTCACCTCCTGGTCTTATTCCAGGAACAAATCCACCATACTTTTTTAGGTTATCCGCTGTTTCAACAGGATTAAAAACTATAGCCGTGTAGAAAAATGCAAAGAAAACAATTAGTCCAATATAAACCGCAAGATAGAGAGGCTGCCCTCTCCCAAGAAGTGCGTTTACTGTTGTCAGCCACTCTGGCCCACCTCCACTAGCCGAGAATTGGGCAAATGTGACGGGCATAAGCAAGATTGAACTTGCGAAAATAGGCGGTATCACACCCGATACATTTAATTTCAATGGAAGATGCGAAGATTCACCGCCCGTCATCTTATTACCCATCTGACGCTTAGGGTACTGAACTGTAATTTTTCTTTGGGATCGTTCAATAAATACTATGAAGGCGATCACAGCAATCGCCATTAACAATAGCAATACAATGAAAGCCGCCGAAAGAGCTCCTGTGCGCCCCAACTCTAGCGTTCCAGCTAGCGCCTGAGGCAAATTGGCTACAATACCCGCAAAGATAATTAATGAAATTCCATTACCAATTCCTCTAGCAGTGATTTGTTCCCCCAACCACATCAAAAACACCGTTCCCCCAACCAGAGTAATAACTGTCGTGGCCCGAAAAAAAAGACCTGGGTTCACTACGGCGGCCCCACCTCCACTAGCCATATTTTCCAAACCAACAGAAATACCATATGCTTGGACAGCCGCGAGTAAAACTGTCAAGTACCTAGTGTATTGATTGATTTTCTTTCGGCCAGCCTCTCCTTCTTTTTTTAAAGTATCAAGGTTTGGCGACACGGCAGTCATTAACTGCATTATTATAGCCGCAGATATATAAGGCATTATATTAAGTGCGAAGATCGTCATACGCCCCAAAGCGCCACCTGCGAACATATCAAACATACCCAAGATGCCACCCGCATTTTGGTCAAATATCTCCTTAAGTACCGCTGGATCAATCCCCGGAATAGGAATATAGGTTCCCAACCGATACACGACTAACGCCGCTAAGGTGAACCAAATACGTTTCTTAAGATCAGCCGCCTTTGATAAGGCGCCAAAATTAAAGGATGATGCAAATTGTTCGGCGCTTGACGCCATACTTTTTATCCTAGCTGTTACTGTCAGTAGTCTGTTCTAGAATGACTGCCCCACCTGCTTTCTCTACGGCAGACAACGCAGACTTGGATGCTCCCGACACCCTCATCGTAATTTTTGATTTGAAGTCACCCTTGGCCAGCAAGCGAATTCTCAGGTTTTTTTTGCCGGCTAAGCCTGCCTCGCGTAGGATATTTTCATCTAATTCCTGACCCTTTTCAAGCCTCCCGTCCTCGAGAGCTTTCTGAACATCACCTAAATTTACCACCGCATATTGCTTTCTAAATGGATTTTTGAAACCTCTTTTTGGAAGCCGCCTGTATATTGGCATTTGACCACCCTCAAAACCATTGATTGTAGCTCCGGCTCTTGATTTTTGTCCTTTATGCCCTTTGCCACTGGTTTTTCCAGTTCCTGATCCAGCACCTCGCCCAACTCTTTTTCTTTCGGTTCGGGCGCCATCATTATCTCTAAGCTCGTTTAATCTCATTTTCCTACAGTCTCCTAAGAGGCTAATATCGCGAATCTAGTAGTTGCTACTTATTATCTTCAATTTTCAAAAGATGGCTCACTTTGTCAATCATCCCACGAATTGCCGGTGTGTCCTCTAGCGTGCTAGTCTTATGGAGTTTATTCAGGCCTAGTCCAACCAAAGTCTCTTTCTGACCCGGTTTTCTTCCAATAGCACTTTTTATCTGGGTGATTGTAAGAACACCGTTTCCTTTTTTAACTTTATTCATTTGTTACTCCACCTGAGATAATAACTTTAGAACCCTAGGTCCGTGACGTCTCGCCGTCGTTTGAATTTCGTCCAAAAATCTCTGCCACTTTTTTCCCCCGTTTTCCCGCAACGGCGCGTGGAGAGCCTATTCGGGTTAAGGCGTCGAAAGTTGCTTTTATCATATTGTGAGGGTTTGATGATCCCGTAGACTTTGCAACAACATCTTGGACGCCCAACGACTCAAAAATTGCACGCATCGGACCACCCGCTATTACGCCGGTGCCGGCAGGTGCAGAGCGAAGTACTACATGGCCAGCTCCATAATCGCCTTTCATATCGTGGTGCAGCGTTCTACCTTCTCTTAATGGTACCCTCACCATCGTTCTTTTCGCTTGATCAGTAGCTTTTCTGATAGCCTCTGGCACTTCTCGAGCCTTTCCCGCTCCATGACCAACCCGACCACGACCGTCACCAACGACAACGAGAGCAGCAAAACCAAACCTTCTGCCTCCTTTAACCACTTTCGCCACTCGGTTTATACCGACCAGTTTTTCTATTAATTCCGGATCTTCTTTTTGATCTCTATTACTGCGTTCTTGTCTTTCACCACGTGCCATTAGAGGCTCCCTTTAAAATTTAAGACCAGCTTCTCGTGCACTATCAGCGAGAGCCTTAACACGACCATGGTATCTATATCCACCACGATCAAAAACGACCTCGTTTAGCCCTTTTTCCAAAGCTCTTTCTGCAACCAACTTGCCGACTGCTTGAGCTGCCGATTTATCAGCACCGGTCTTCAAAGAATTACGCAGATCCCGTTCTAATGACGACGCGGAAGCCACAGTAAGTCCCTGAGAGTCATCAATAAGTTGCGCATAAATATTTTTGGATGATCTAAATACTGAAAGTCGAACCTTGTCAGGAGACTTCCGTCGAAGAGCAGATCTATTGCGTTGTACGCGCTTCGAAAAAAGTTCTTTGGTTTTAAGCATCCTATTTGCCCCTATTTCTTCTTGCCTTCTTTGCGGCGTATTGTTTCGTGTGCATATTTTATTCCTTTGCCTTTAAAAGGTTCTGGAGGCCTATATGCTCTGATCTCTGAAGCTAATTGTCCAACCTGCTGTTTGTCGCTACCATGAATAGATATTGCTGTTGGACGTTCACACTTCATATTGACACCCTCAGGTATCGCATAGCGCACAGGATGGCTGTAACCAAGAGCTAAAACTAAATCGCGTCCTTCTACCGCAGCCCTGTATCCCACGCCGTTTATTTCTAAATCAACCGTGAAACCTTCGTTTACTCCTATTAACATATTATTTATCCGCGCCCGCGTCGTACCCCACATCGATCGCGATTGTTTTGTTTTCGACTTGGGTGATATGGAAACTATATTCTCGTCTAATGTAACCTGAACTTCGTCGGATATAGTGAGTGATTGCTGACCCAACTTACCTTTCACATTCAGGATGCTATCTATGATTTCCACTGTAACGCCGTCTGGGACAGCGACCGGGTTGTTACCTACTCTCGACATTCAATCTACTCCAGCCTAAAATACGTGACATAAGACTTCACCGCCAACATTTGCGGCTCTCGCCTCGTTATCTGACATTACACCTTGTGGGGTTGAGATTATAGAAATACCAAGCCCATTAAAAACCCGCGGCAACTCATTAATTTTAGAGTAAACTCGACGGCCCGGCTTTGATATTCGCTTTATCTCTCGAATGACTGGTTCCCCTTCGTAATATTTTAATTCAATATTGAGATGCGAATAATTCTGTGTTTCTTCAGATAAGTTACTAGTGAAACCTCGAATATAGCCCTCCCTTTTCAGGACTTCCAAAACATTACTGCGCATCCGGGAAGCTGGCGAAGATACCACATTCTTCCGCGCCTGCTGACCATTCCGGATTCTTGTTAACATATCTCCAAGCGGATCGCTCATCGTCATTGCTGTCTCCTACCAACTAGATTTTACAAGACCTGGTACTTGCCCAGTTGAACCCAAATCGCGTAATGCTATTCGTGACATTTTAAATTTTCTATAATAACCTCTGGGTCGCCCGGTAACCTGACATCTATTTCTAAGGCGAATCCTTGCGCCGTTTCTTGGCATCTCGCTTAGCTTCAAGCCTGCGTTGAATCTTTCTTCGATTGGAAGTTCTTTATCTTTAATCATAGCTTTAAGGCGCATTCGTTTAGCCGAATGCATAGCTACTAATTTCTCTCTATTCTTGTTTTTTTCTATTGAACTTTTTCTGGCCATTTGCCCTCTCCTTCCCCAATCATTTTTCGAATGGGAAACTAAAACGACGCAAGAGCTCCCGCGCCTCATCATCTGTCTTAGCAGATGTTACAAAAATGATATCCATACCTCTGACAGAATCAATACGATCATAGTCAATTTCAGGAAAGACTATCTGCTCCTTCAATCCCATCGCATAATTCCCATAACCGTCAAAACTTCTGGGATTTAACCCTCTAAAATCTCTCACCCTAGGCAAAGCTATTGTTATCAATCTATCCAAAAACTCATACATACGATCTCTTCGAAGTGTGACTTTACATCCGATTGCCATGCCCTCCCGAAGCTTAAAACCAGCAACCGATTTCTTTGCCTTAGTTGTGATTGGTTTTTGTCCAGTTATTAATGACAATTCTGAGACTGCCGCCGCAACTTTTTTTGAGTCCTGAACAGCCTCTCCGACTCCCATATTAATTACAATCTTTTCCAATTTAGGAACTTGGAGAAGATTAGCATAACCAGCCTCTTTGATAAGGTCAGGGCGAATAGATTGTGTATATAAATCATTCAAACGCGTCATTTTTTTCTACTCCATTAGTTCTACGCGTCTATAACTTCGCCAGAAATTCTGGCAAAACGCACCTTGCGACCGTCCTCTAAAAACCGATATCCAACTTTGGACGCCTTATTCGTTTTTGGATCAATATGGGCCACATTTGAGACGTGAATGGAGGCCTCTCGTTCCATTATTCCACCTGTAGTTGTTTGGCTAGGTTTAGTGTGCCGTTTTACAACATTGACTCCTCGTACCAGTACTCTTGAGGTATTAGGATACACAACTAATACCTCTCCAGTTTTCCCACTATCTTTCCCAGTAGTGACTATAACGTTATCGCCTTTCCGGATTTTAATTTTTGGGGCCATCTAAAGTACCTCCGGCGCAAGGGAAACTATTTTCATAAATTGCTTAGCTCGAAGCTCTCTTGTAACAGGTCCAAAGATCCGGGTACCGATGGGCTCGTTCTGGTTATTGATCAAAACTGCTGCATTTCGATCAAAACGGATTGCCGTCCCATCAACGCGTCTTATCTCCTTGGCTGTCCTTACAATAACAGCCTTTAAAACTTCGCCTTTTTTTACACGACCCCTGGGAATAGCTTCCTTAACAGAGACAACTATAACATCACCAACTCCAGCAACTTTTCTTTTTGAACCCCCAAGAACCTTAATACACTGAACACGCCGGGCTCCGGAGTTATCCGCAATATCTAGATTTGATTGCATTTGAATCATATCGAATATCCTTAATTATCTATTATTCAGCGACAGCTAAATCGACAACTTCCCATGTTTTTCTTTTCGATCTTGGCGCGCATTCCCGAATTCGAACGATCTCGCCCATTTTATGTTTATTATTTTCGTCATGAGCCGCAAATCGCTTAGAACGTTTAATAATTTTTTTGTACACTGGATGCACGATACGACGCTCGACTTTAACGACAACGGTTTTATCTGCCTTGTCACTTACAACTATGCCTTGTAATTCTCGTTTCGGCATTTTGACTAACTCCTCTTGGCCACTAAATGGCTACTTCTCAGGCGACGGCCCGACTTTTTTCCGAAATAATTAATTTAGTTCTCGCTATATCTCTTCGCACTTGCCTAAAACGAGCAGTGTTCTCGAGCTGTCCATTCGCCACTTGGAAACGAAGATTAAACTGTTCCTTTCTCAGCTCAACTAACTGTGCCTCGAGTTCATCTTCAGTCTTTGCTCTGTAATCAACAGCAGTCTTTTTAGCCATTCTCCAACTCCTACCCTAATTATCACCAAGACGGGTTATAAAACGCGTATCTACCGGTAGTTTTGCTGAAGCTAAAGTAAAAGCCTGTTGAGCTAGGTCGCGCGGAACTCCCTCAAGCTCAAACATCACTCTTCCTGGCTTTACTCGACAAACCCAGAACTCAGGAGACCCCTTTCCTTTCCCCATTCTTACCTCTGCAGGTTTACTGGAGACCGGAACGTCAGGGAATATTCGGATCCATACCCTGCCAGCTCGCCGTATATGCCTAGTAATGGCGCGCCGAGCTGCCTCTATTTGACGGGCGGTTACCCGCGCCGGAGTTAAAGCCTTTAGACCATAAGATCCAAAATTCAGCTGAGTGCCACCTTTTGCATTACCGTGTATACGGCCTTTATGCGCTTTTCGAAATTTAGTTCGTTTTGGACTAAGCATCTTTCAGTTTCCTCTTTACCTAAACAGCTTACCGCTGTGGACCACCTAGTTGCTGCTCTGACATTCTTTTATCTTGAGCCATTGGGTCGTGGGCCATTATTTCGCCTTTAAAAACCCATACCTTCACACCACAAGCACCATACGTTGTCTGAGCTGTCGACTCTCCATAATCAATATCAGCACGGAGCGTATGTAACGGGACACGTCCTTCACGATACCATTCTGTTCTAGCTATTTCGGCACCTCCCAAACGGCCAGCGCAGTTTATCCGTATCCCTAATGCACCTAAACGCATAGCAGATTGTACAGCACGCTTCATTGCCCGCCTAAATGCCACTCGACGACTAAGCTGCTGGGCTATATTTTCAGCTATCAAATTAGCATCAATCTCGGGTTTTCTTATTTCAATAATATTTAAATGAACATCCGTGTTGGTCATCGCCGAAAGCTCTGACCTCAATTTCTCAATGTCACCACCTTTCTTCCCTATGACAACACCAGGTCGCGCGGTATAAATAGTAACTCGCGCTCTCTTAGCCGGACGTTCAATTACGACCCTGCTTACCCCGGCTTGTTGAAGACGCTTTCGGAGATATCCGCGTAATTTTAGATCTTGATGCAACAACTCGGCATAGTTTCTTACCGCAAACCACCTGGAATCCCACGTTCTATTTATACCAAGCCTAAGGCCGATTGGATTAACTTTGTGCCCCATTATACAGCCTCCTGGCGTTCACTGACTATAACAGTCAAATGAGAGAATGGTTTTCTTATTCGGCCTGTTCGACCTCTTGCTCGCGGGCGGAAACGTCTCATTGTGATCGCTTTTCCGACAGAAGCTTCCTTTATAAATAATCTATCCACGTCAAGCTGATGGTTGTTCTCGGCGTTTGCTATAGCCGATTGCACCGCTTTCTTTACGTCATCACTGATCCGTCTCCGGGAAAATGTTAGGGCGGCGAGGGCCTTTTCAGCGTCCATACCCCGGATCATCGTTGCTACCAAATTTAGTTTTTGGGGACTTATCCTAAGATTGCGAAGAACTGCATATGCTTCGTTCTCTGCCACTTTTCGTCCTGCCGAAGTTTTACCCATTATCGTTCATCCCAGTTTCTAGCGGCGAGCCTTCTTATCAGCTGCATGCCCAAAGTAAGTACGTGTGGGAGCAAATTCTCCAAACTTATGCCCGACCATATGCTCTGTCACCAATACAGGTACGAACTTCTGCCCATTATGCACACCAAATGTTAAGCCCACAAACTGAGGCATAATAGTAGACCGCCGAGACCAAATTTTAATAACTGTGTTCCGACCAGACGCTAGAGTTGCCTCCGCTTTTTTAAGCAGGTAACCGTCGACGAAAGGTCCTTTCCAAACAGAGCGAGCCAATTTTTTTTCCTCTTCTATTTACGACGACGGCGAATAATCAGCCGATCAGTCTTTTTGTTATTCCGTGTACGCTTCCCTTTTGTGGGCACACCCCATGGAGTGACAGGATGCCGGCCACCAGAAGTTCTTCCCTCTCCACCGCCATGAGGGTGATCGATTGGATTCATAACCACACCTCTAACGACCGGCCGACGCCCCAACCAGCGCTTCCTACCTGCCTTACCTAAGTTAGTATTCTTCTGATCCGGGTTAGAGACCGCCCCTATCGAAGCCATACACTCCGCCCGAACTCTTCGAACCTCCCCCGAAGTGAGTCGAAGTAACGCATACCCTGATTCCCGGCCTACGAGCTGCACATATGCACCAGCCGATCGTGCCAACTGCCCCCCTTTTCCTGGCTTCAATTCAACATTATGTATTATTGTACCAACGGGTATACTGCTTATAGGCATCGCATTTCCGGGTTTGATATCCGCGCGTTGTGCAGCTAGAATTTTATCTCCAATACCCAGTCGCTGTGGAGCAATTATATATGCCTGCTCACCATCCTCGTACTCGATTAAGGCTATGAACGCCGTTCTATTCGGATCATATTCTAGTCGTTGCACTGTACCCTCTACGTCCAGCTTCCGACGTTTGAAATCGACTATACGGTAGGTACGCTTGTGACCGCCACCACGGTGCCACATAGTGATACGCCCTTTATTATTTCGACCGCCTGACTTCGTGAGTCCTCTAGTTAATTTTTTTACCGGTTTGCCTTTCCAGAGTTCAGAGCGATCTACCGTAACTAACTGACGTTGTGAAGGTGTTGTGGGGTTATAGTGTTTTAGAGCCATTTGCCTTAAACTCCCTGACTGACATCGACATCTTGGCCGTCTTCAAAAGTAACCACCGCCTTCTTGAAATCAGATCTTCGACCAAGTCTTCCGCGGAATCTTTTAACTTTTCCTTTCTGCCTTAGTGTGTTTACTGCTTTGACCTTGCGATCAAATAGCTGTTCCACCGCAACCTTTATCTCTGGTTTTGTTGCCAATAAGCCCACTTTAAATGTCACCTGCCCAAATTGTGACCCTAGTGTACTTTTTTCTGTAACTATCGGCTCCCGGATGATTTCATACATCTGTTCCTGAGTTAGTTTTACTTGGCTAGCATTATGTGGCCTAATACTCATTTAAGCCGCTCCTCTAATTGGTGTACAGCATCACGGGTCAAAATAAGTGTGTCCCGTCGCAGAATGTCATAAACATTAGCGCCCTGACACGGAAGGATATCTGTTTTTGGTATATTTCGTGCGGCCCTCGCAAATTCACTGTTAATCACTACTCCATCAATTAACAAAGTAGAAGCGACACCCAGCAAAGAAAGCTGCTTTGCTATCTCTTTTGTTTTTCCTGTAGTTTCTATTTTATCTACGACTATTAACTTTCCTTCTGCCCGTTTGGCGGAAAGAGCGCATTTTAATCCAAGCTTCCGAACTTTTTTTGGTAAATCGTGCGCATGACTTCTAACAACCGGACCGTGGGCTGTCGCCCCCCCTCGAAATTGAACCGCTCTGGTAGTTCCTTGGCGAGCCCGCCCTGTTCCTTTTTGTCGAAACGGCTTTGCCGTCGTTCCTCTTATTTCACCCACCAACTTTACCTTGTGTGTCCCAGCACGGCGCTTTGCCAACTGCCAGTTTACAACTCTGGCTAATATGTCTCTTCTAGGATTTATACCAAAAACAGAGTCATTTAACTCAATTTCGCCTATATCTTTATTATCAAAACTTTTAACTGAAAACTTCATATCCTCAGCTCTCTTTCTCTTCGGTGCTAGCCTCATCAATCCTACCTTCGTCTTGGCTCAAATCGGTTTGATTGGGCACCTCATCCGTCGCAGAACCCTCTTTAATCTCTTCGTCAACAAGTTCAGCACTAGCGTCTCTGTTACTCCCCTCCACCTTAGAGCGAATAGATGCCGGGAAAGGTGCATCCTCAGGCCTAGGTGATTTGTGAGCATCTTTAACTAAAACGTAGGAACCTTTTGATCCGGGCACAGCACCCTCAATCAATATTATTCCCGCATCTACATCCGTTGAATAAATTTTGAGGTTTTGGGTAGTTACCCTATGATCGCCCATGTGGCCTGCCATTTTCTTCCCTTTCCAAACACGTCCCGGGTCTTGGCTGTTACCCGTAGAACCGTGGGACCTGTGGGAAACAGATACACCGTGTGACGCCCTCAAACCATGGAAGTTGTGCCGTTTCATCGCTCCGGCGAACCCTTTCCCGATTGAGGTTCCTACAACATCTATTTTCTGACCATTCACGAAATGATCCGCAAGAATCTCCGAACCAACCTCGATAAGGGCATCTTCATCCACCCTAAATTCTGTAAGTTTTTGTTTTGGAGCCACTTCTGCCTTTGCAAAATGACCTCGCATCTGCTTCGATGTTCGTTTTACCTTGGCTGTCCCCACACCAATTTGTAAGGCGTTATATCCATCTATTTCCATTGTTCTTTTAGCCACTACCCGGCAATCATCTACCTTCAGAACAGTAACGGGGACATGACGGCCATCCTCCGCAAATACTCTTGTCATGCCTACTTTCATGGCAATAATTCCAGACCGCATCTTACTACTCCAACCCTAAAGTTTTATCTCGACATCGACCCCAGCGGCCAAATCAAGTTTCATCAATGCATCCACAGTTTGTGGGGTAGGGTCTATTATATCTAACAAGCGTTTATGAGTTCGTATTTCAAACTGTTCTCTACTCTTTTTGTCCACGTGAGGCCCCCGAAGAATAGTGAATTTTTCAATACGGTTAGGAAGAGGAATTGGACCACGTACTTGGGCACCGGTTCTTTTTGCCGTATTTACTATCTCGCCAGTGGATTGATCTAGAACTCTATGATCAAACGCCTTTAGACGAATTCTTATATTTTGACTATCCATGGGATCGGTCCTCAACCAAAATGGTCACAAAAAAATACCTTAATTCTCAAATAAAAGTAAAAACTATTCTATAACCTTCGCAACAACACCAGCACCAACCGTTCGGCCACCCTCTCGGATAGCAAATCGCAGCCCTTCATCCATCGCAATAGGAGCAATTAAGTTAACTTCCATCGAAATATTATCTCCTGGCATCACCATCTCTGTGCCATCTGGTAAAACAACAGATCCTGTAACATCAGTAGTCCTAAAATAAAACTGTGGGCGGTAATTCGAAAAGAATGGAGTATGGCGACCGCCCTCTTCTTTCGTCAAAATGTAAGCCTCACAAGAAAATTTGGTGTGAGGGCTAATTGAGCCTGGAGCCGCAATCACCTGACCACGCTCTACGTCATCACGGTTGATGCCACGTAGCAATAAACCAACGTTATCGCCTGCCTCGCCCTGATCCAACAACTTACGAAACATTTCTACACCCGTACAAACAGATTTACCTGTTTCACGAATACCAATAATCTCTACAGCATCATTAACATTAATAATACCTGTCTCAACACGGCCAGTAACAACAGTTCCACGACCAGAAATAGAAAAGACGTCCTCAATAGGCATCAAAAATGGCTGGTCCTTTGGACGCTCTGGTTGAGGAATATAACTATCAACCGCAGCCATAAGTTCCATAATTGAACCATTTCCTGTAGTCGCGTCCGAGTCTTCAATAGCAGCTAATGCTGATCCTTTAACAATTGGAATATCATCTCCTGGAAAATCATAAGAGGAAAGCAACTCTCTAACTTCCAACTCAACAAGCTCTAAAAGCTCCTCATCATCAACCTGGTCAACTTTATTCATAAAGACAACAAGAGCAGGAACACCAACCTGGCGGGCAAGAAGGATATGCTCTCTAGTTTGTGGCATTGGGCCATCCGCTGCGGAAACAACCAGAATGGCGCCATCCATCTGGGCAGCACCTGTGATCATGTTTTTCACATAGTCGGCATGCCCTGGACAATCCACATGAGCGTAATGCCTACCCTCAGTCTCATACTCCACATGCGCAGTCGAAATTGTAATACCACGCGCCTTTTCCTCAGGAGCCTTATCAATCTGATCGTAGGCCGTAAACTCTGCTCCCCCTGCTTCGGCTAAAACTTTCGTAATAGCAGCAGTTAACGTCGTCTTACCATGATCAACATGACCTATAGTACCAATATTACAGTGAGGCTTATTACGCTCAAATTTTTCCTTCGCCATCTTTACAACTCCGTCTCGGGCAAAACCAAAAACACGCCGTCACGTGACGATCGTGCACTCAAATAATAACATACCACAACGTTTTTGCGAGCGCATTGGAGCGGGTGAAGGGAATCGAACCCTCATATTCAGCTTGGAAGGCTGCTGCTCTACCATTGAGCTACACCCGCCCAGCTCCCGCGCATCACGCACTTCTTGTGGACGACCAGCTTAAACCACTGGTCTTTTACATTCACCGGCATCCAAAAGCCTATTGAATAGCTCTTAGAAACATAATGGTGGTGGGGGTTGGATTCGAACCAACGTAAGCAAAGCTAACGGGTTTACAGCCCGTCCCCTTTAACCACTCGGGCACCCCACCTCGAACATTCGGGATACCAGGTTTTTGCACTCACACTATATAGTCCCTAGCACTCGAATAGAATTGCGCAATATGGAGAAACTCGGCTATTTGTCAACGCCAAAAACGATTTATTCAGAGAAACAGATCATTATCTCTAGTAAAGATACCCCAAATCCTTTAATTCATAAAAATTTTGTTTCTTAAACTAGGGCGTACATGAGTTGGTGAACAAACATAAAAACAAGCGTTGGAGAGACGTACGATTTAATAAAACCCACAACGCAGAAAGAGATCATTATTCTAATCCTGTTTTTAAAAATCTAGAGCAACCTTCGATGCTTTGGGGACGCCACGCCGTAATTGCGGCGCTTCATAACCCAAAAAGGATACTAAGTCGCGTTTTGTGTTCGAAAAACAACCGGGCGCTTCTAGATGAAGAAATATCCAAAATTCGCAATAACGGCCTCTGTTCTATTCCAGAACTCGAAGTTTTGCCTATCCAAGAATTAAATCTTTTAGTTCCTTCAGATTCACTTCATCAAGGTTTCGTCATCATATCAGAGGCTCTACAAGAGCCCGATTTTGATTGGTTTTTAGAAAAACATAAAACAACACCCCATCTTACACTAGTTTTATTAGATCAGGTTACAGACCCACAGAATGTTGGTGCTATCGCTCGGTCTTCGGCAGCTTTAGGAGCTCATGGAATGATTTTACAAAGCAGAAACGCTCCAAAACTTGACGGCATGCTTGCCAAAGCTGCATCGGGGGCTACAGAAATTATTCCCATATTCAGAGTAACAAATATAGCCAGAGCAATTCGTAAAATGCAAGATTTTGACATCTCTTGTTTTGGATTAGCGGGAGAGTCAGAGGTATCTATCAATAACACAGCTTTGACAACCCGATTAGCATTGATTTTAGGAGCAGAGGGGGCAGGTTTACGGCGACTAACTCGAGAAAGCTGCGATCAGCTTGTCTCCCTGCCAACGGTTGATCATTTTTCAACTCTTAATGTTTCAAATGCCGCTAGCATAGCACTCTACGAGCTTCAGCGTCGTAAAGACGTTTGCTGAAAGACCTCTATTTTAACCTTCAATTTTAAAAGTTTGCACTTTTCATTCCTAGATTTCTCAAAAAACAAATATCCTATGTCAGATTTAGTTGATATC
Source organism: uncultured Alphaproteobacteria bacterium (assembly GCA_938028645.1). Lineage (GTDB taxonomy): Bacteria > Pseudomonadota > Alphaproteobacteria > Thalassobaculales > Thalassobaculaceae > UBA7326. The sequence goes on along the minus strand of CALIMD010000106.1, from coordinate 396 downwards.
TGGCTATGATGTGGTATATCAGCGCCTAACTACTAATTTTAGTAGATAGGTTGCCGGCTTAGCTCAGTTGGTAGAGCAGTTGATTTGTAATCATCAGGTCGGGAGTTCGAGTCCCCCAGCCGGCACCATTTTGTATGACATTTTGATATGCGCTTTTGTGTGATGCATTTGGTAGATTAAGTCTTCTTTAAAACCACACTTACAGTGACTCTATCGACTCATATAAGAGTCACTGACGATGCTTAGTTCACTTGTGTAATGTCCAAAGCTGCCTATTTATAAGTTTTGCTGCGAGAGTGTTTATGTGTGTCAGGACTATATGTTCTTTAGTTTAAATTAAGTGATCTGAGTATAGGGTAGGTGTCCCCACCTTAGTTAATCACTTAAGTGACAGCA
>CALIMD010000105.1 GCA_938028645.1 uncultured Alphaproteobacteria bacterium | reverse complement strand
TTGTCTAGTTATCAAAACCCCTTGGTTTTTGGGGGGTTTTTGAGGTAGTTCCACGGTAGTGAAGGACAATGTTAATCCTTTAAGTCCTCCCAGAGCCCTTTTACTTTTGCAAAGAAACCCGAAGACACTGGGCTATTTTTTTCATTTGTCAACTCCGAAAACTGCTCCATGAGTTTCTTTTGTTCTTTACTCAGATTGACTGGGGTCTCCACTCCTGCTTCCACGTATAGATCGCCCCGATCACTCCTTCGCAAAATAGACATCCCTTTACCTCTAAGACGAAATTGTTTGCCACTCTGCGTCCCCGCAGGAATGTTTATTCGAGCTCTCCCACCCCCAAGCGTCGGCACCTCTACCTGACCACCAAGTGCTGCTAAGCTCATTGCTAAAGGCACATGGCAATATATATCGCCACCCTCTCTAGTGAATATTGGATGCTCTTCTACAGACAAGAAAATGTACAGGTCCCCAGGGGGGCCGTTCCTTGAGCCAGCTTCTCCTTCCCCTGTCAATCTTATCCTAGTGCCCTCTTCCACTCCAGCTGGTATATTCACGTCCAGATTTTTTTCCTTCTGAATGCGACCCGTCCCCCTACATTTACCACAAGGGTTTTCAATGACCTGCCCCGCGCCCGCGCACGTCCCGCAGGTTCGTTCAATCGTGAAAAAACCTTGTTGCGCCCGCACTCGACCGGTCCCCTGGCACGTTCTGCATGTGATTGGCTTTGATCCGGACTCGGCTCCGCTGCCGTCACAATAATCACATGCAGCGGCGGTTGGCACCTTTACTTCCGCTTGGCGTCCAGTGAAAGCTTCTTCTAAACTGATCGACAAATTATAACGGAGGTCGGATCCACGGTTGCCGTTGTTGTTACCTCGACGACCTCCACCTAGGTCGCCAAACATTTGATCAAATATGTCGGAAAAACCGGAGGCGAACCCCTGCGGATTGCCTCCCCCCATGCCACCTTCAAAGGCCTCATGGCCAAATTGATCATATGCAGCCCTTTTCTGGCTATCCTTAAGTATATCGTAGGCTTCATTCACCTCTTTGAAAGACTTTTCTGCATCTGGATTATCTGGATTTCTGTCGGGATGATATTTCATCGCCATCTTGCGAAACGCAGATTTCAAATCGCTTTCTGATGCATTTCTATCCACACCCAATAGCTCATAATAATCCTGTTTCGCCATAATAAGTGCTCACACTCTACCAGAGTTATCGGAAATTCAAACCAGACCTTAAAATTGCTATGCTAAACAGATAAGTGACTGACTTTGCTCCGCAATATTAAATTACTTTTCGTCGGATTTTTTGTCGTCTTTTTCATCAACTTCCTCAAAGTCTGCATCCACAATATCCGCATCGGCGGGGCCATTGTCTGTTTTAGAGGAATCTGTCTCAGACGAACCACCTGGACTACTCCCCGCGTCCTCTTGCTGAGCCTGGTACATTGCCTCTCCCATTTTCATGGAAGCTTGCTGTAACGCTTCTATACCGGCCTTAATCCCAGCACCATCCTCTCCCTCGAGCAACGTTTTTAATTCTGACGCTAATCGCTCAATGTCTGCCTTATCATCATCGCTCACTTTATCGCCAGCATCCGTTAACATCCGTTCCGTTGAGTGAATTGCTTGCTCACCCTGATTTTTAACTTCAACAAGCTCACGCCTTACTTTGTCGCTTTCGGCATTCTGTTCAGCTTCATTGATCATGCCCTCTATATCCTCATCAGAGAGGCCCCCAGATGCTTGAATTTTAATCTGCTGTTCTTTTCCCGTCGCCTTATCTTTTGCAGAAACATTAACTATACCATTAGCATCTATATCAAAAGTCACTTCGATCTGCGGCACTCCCCTTGGCGCAGAAGGTATGCCTTCTAGATTGAATTCACCTAACACCTTATTATCAGCAGCCATTTCCCTTTCGCCTTGATAGACCTTTATGGTGACAGCGCTTTGGTTATCTTCCGCCGTTGAGAAAACTTGGCTCTTCTTGGTTGGAATTGTTGTGTTTCGATCTATCAACCGCGTGAAAACGCCGCCCAGAGTTTCTATACCCAAAGAAAGTGGCGTTACATCTAAAAGCAGAACATCTTTTACGTCACCCTGCAGAACCCCGGCTTGTATGCCAGCTCCCATAGCAACCACTTCGTCTGGGTTTACACCTCGATGCGGCTCCTTTCCAAAAAAATTGTTTACCGTCTCGATGATTTTTGGCATCCGAGTCATGCCCCCAACCATTATAACCTCATCTATCTCACCGGCACTTAACCCAGCATCCTTGAGAGCAGAGCGGCACGGACCAACCGTTCTTTCAACTAAATCTTGCACGAGAGCTTCAAGCTTCGCCCGTGTTAACTTAATGTTCAAATGCTTCGGGCCGGTCTGATCAGCTGTAACAAATGGAAGATTTACTTCGGTTTGCATGGAACTAGATAGTTCCATCTTGGCTTTTTCAGCCGCCTCTTTTAAACGCTGTAGCGCTAATTTGTCGTCACGTAAGTCGATTCCATTATCTTTCTTAAATTCGTCTGCAAGATAGTCTATTACGCGGTGATCAAAATCTTCTCCTCCAAGAAAAGTATCTCCATTTGTAGATTTAACCTCAAAAACACCATCGCCTATTTCAAGAATAGACACGTCAAATGTTCCGCCCCCAAGATCATAAACCGCTATGGTTCCATTATTTTTCTTATCAAAGCCGTACGCCAGTGCTGCTGCTGTTGGCTCGTTTATGATCCGGAGAATTTCCAATCCAGCAATTTTTCCTGCATCTTTTGTCGCCTGCCGCTGAGCATCATTGAAATAAGCAGGCACAGTTAGCACAGCTTGCTCCACAGAGCTTCCTAAGAATGCTTCAGCATCTTCCTTCAATTTTCGGAGTGTGAATGATGAAATCTGACTTGGGCTGTACTTTTCACCCTTGGCCTCAACCCAGGCATCACCGTTCTCTCCCGCTACTACGGCGTATGGCATTAATTCGGAGAATTTCTTCGCATTGCTATCATCATGGCGCCGTCCGATTAAGCGCTTGATCGCAAACAGGGTATTCTCCGGGTTAGTGACAGCCTGTCTCTTGGCGGCCTGTCCAACTAATCTCTCGTCTCCCTCTGCGAATGCAACCATTGAAGGCGTCGTTCGCGCGCCTTCTGCGTTTTCAATCACTTTAGCATCTTGACCATCCATGAACGATATACATGAATTTGTTGTACCTAGATCAATCCCAATAACTTTAGACATAAAAACCTCTTTTTCGTAATCAGCATTCGTAATCGTTAATTAAACTTTTGGATGGGCGTTTGTATAGTTTACCTTCCTCGACCCACGATATATAGGAACCGTCGCCAGACGCTTCAACCGTCATCATCAAAGTTTATTTTTATCATGCTGTAATTTTACAGAAAAACGATGGTCACCCCAAGGCCACACCTTCATTTTCAATACTTAAACCTTCTCATCAACCCCTTCTGGTTGATCCGGTGTATTGGACTTAGACACACCTACCATCGCTGCCCGCAGCACTCGATCCTCTATAGCATAACCCGGCTGTAAAACTTGCATCACCACACCGGGATCTTCTTTATCTGTTTCGACCTCAAACATAGCTTGGTGGAAATTATAATCAAATTTTTCGCCGGCTGGATCAATCTTCCGAACCCCATTTTTCTCAAAGGCGTTTAAGAGCTCTTTCTCCGTCATCTCGACACCGACAATAAGATTTTTTACGCTTTCGTCCGCCCCCTCTAGGTCTGAAGGCCCAGACTCGACAGCCCTACGGAGATTATCCGCGGCACTCAGGAGGTCTTTAGCAAAGTTTGCTATACCGAATTTCCTTAATTGCTCTTTCTCTCTCTCGGCCCTTTTACGATAATTATCAAGTTCAGCAACCGAACGAAGAAGTTGATCCTTTAGTTCGCTAACCTGTTCCTCTAAAGCCTCTACCGGTTCTTTTATCGTGTCTTCAGACCCAGAATCAATCTCCGCTTCGCTTAAATCATCTGGATCAATCTCTTCGCTTTTTGATTGCTTTACATCTGTCATTTCTTATGTTCGCCCGACATCGTTTATTCCCAAAATCTCATTTAAGCAATTAATATACATTTACAACCGCTCAAGACTCAATCTAGCAATTTTCCTACTAGTTTTGATGTATAATCAACAACGGGGATAATCCTTGCGTAATTCATTCGAAGTGGCCCAATCACCCCCAACGCCCCGACAACGCGCTTTTTCTTATCATGATAGGGGGCTATTATCATAGAACAACCAGCATTTTTAAACAAATAGTTTTCCGCACCGATAAAAATTTGCACGCCTTCCGCTGCACCCGTCGCATCTAGAAGGTTTAAAATACTCTCTCTTTTCTCCAAAGCCTCAAAGAGGGTTCTTATTCTCTCCAAATCCTCCATAGCATTAACATCATGAAGCAATTTTGATTGCCCTCGCAAAATTAGAGAACCGCCTTTTATTCCCCCTGCCCACAATGCAACTCCATCTGCAACAACCTTGTTCGTTAGCGTGTCCAACTCGGTTTTGTGGAATTTGATTTCATTTAATATTTGTGCTTGTGCCTGCTCCATTGATAAGTTTGCTAATCGAGCATTAATATAATTGGAGGCTTGTATGAGCGCGGATGCTGGCAAACCATTAGGAATTTCAATAACCCTATTTTCGACTATTCCCGAATTTGTTACCATTACCACCAATGCACGCCCATCCGTTAATGGAACAAACTCTATTTGACGGAGAGGAGCGTCAAATTTTGGTGAAATTACTAATCCAGCACATTCACTGAGACCCGAAAGTGCGGTGCTCGCGTCCTCTAATACTTCAGAAAAATTTCGCCCCGCGGAGCAACATTGGCCTTCGAGACTCGCTCTTTCGTCTGATCCTATGTCTCCCCCCAGCTCCAAAAGGCCGTCAACAAATATTCTAAGTCCAAAATCTGTTGGCAATCGACCTGCTGATGTATGAGGAGAAAATAAAAGGCCTTCTTCCTCCAGGTCGGCCATTACACCTCTTATCGTCGCAGCCGATAATGTCGAATTCATAACGCGAGAGAGGGTTTTAGATCCTACTGGTTCTCCCGAGGATAAATAAGAATCCACAATATGCTGGAAAACTATTTTAGATCGTTCGCTTAGCTTTGAAATTCCTTGGTTTGACATGCCAACAACGTATGGCTGCAATAGAAAAAGGTCAACGTTACGATAAACTGATTTTGACTATGGGATCATTAATTCTTTGCTAAGCAAACTAGATCTTTTTTCCAGAAGAGGGTAGGTTGCGGGATCTAACTGCTGGAAAACGAAAATGAATACACATAAGAAAAGGCCTTCTGGTCGGAGCTTTAACCAACTGCGATCTGTAACATTTGAGCTCAACGCAACAAAACATGCTGAAGGCTCATGTTTAGTAAAGTTTGGAGACACCCATGTTCTTTGCACGGCAAGTGTTGATGAACGGGTCCCATCATTTCTGAGAAATAGTGGCAGAGGTTGGGTGACAGCGGAATATGGAATGTTACCGCGCTCCACCAACACCAGAATGGATAGAGAGGCCTCTCGCGGAAAACAGAGTGGACGAACTTTGGAAATACAGAGATTGATCGGGCGTTCCTTGCGGGCAGTAATTGATATGGAGTCGCTTGGAGAGCGCCAAATTCGCATAGATTGTGATGTGTTACAGGCTGATGGCGGCACCCGAACCGCGTCTATTACCGGGGGCTTCATTGCGCTATATTTGGCTTTAGCCAATCTTCAAAGTAATGGTTTAATAACAACGCTTCCTGTATTAGACCAAG
>CALIMD010000104.1 GCA_938028645.1 uncultured Alphaproteobacteria bacterium | reverse complement strand
AAGTTCTGGAATTGAGATCAATGGAGAACGAACTCAACGAGGCCAAAATCATGTTGAGTGACAATACTGATGATGAGTTAGGGGCATTAATAAAGAGCGAGATCAACGATTTATCAAATAGATTACCCATATTGAGAAACGAGCTACAGCGTCTACTTTTGCCAAAGGACGAAGCCGATGAAAAAAATGCGATTTTAGAAGTGCGTGCCGGAACAGGAGGAGATGAAGCAGCTTTATTCGCCTCTAGTCTTTTTTCAATGTATCAGAAATACTCTATCATTAAGGGTTGGCGATTTGAGATATTGGAGGTTTCCGAAACAGCTATAGGTGGCTATAAGGAGGCAATTGCGTCAATCACTGGACGGTCCGTTTTCGCTAAATTAAAATTTGAATCTGGCGTTCATAGAGTTCAAAGAATCCCAACAACAGAGTCCGGCGGCCGTATACACACATCCGCTGCTACGGTAGCCGTCCTTCCCGAGGCGGAGGATGTCGATATAAGTATTGATGATAAAGACCTTAGAATAGACATATTTCGGGCGAGTGGTCCAGGTGGCCAGTCGGTCAACACAACTGACAGTGCAGTCAGAATAACCCATATGCCAACAGGCATAGTAGTATCTCAGCAAGATGAGAAATCACAGCATAAAAATAAGGCAAAGGGGATGAAAATATTACGGGCTAGAATTTTTGATCTTGAACGCAATAGGATCCATGAAGAGCGGGCAGCTGATCGCAGAGGTCAGATTGGGAGTGGTGACCGCTCAGAGAGGATACGAACATATAATTTCCCACAGGGCAGAGTTACCGATCACCGAATTAATATGACACTCTATAAAATTGATAAGATAATCCTAGGGGAAGGCCTTGAAGAAATAATTAATGGGCTCACCGCCGAGGATGAGGCAGAACGTTTAGCCCTAATGACCTAAGACAAATGAATTAAATGCATTCAAAACCAGCCAAAGAAACAACTTCAGTTAAAGTAATTTTAGAGTGGGCCAAAGAAAAACTTCTGGGAGTCCAAATAGAAAGCCCTATTCTGGAAGCCAGACTTCTTCTTGGCTTTGCACTTGGTATTCCTCAGGAGCGTTTTTACGGATCAGAAGATAAAGTTTTAACAAAAAGCCAAGCAGATAATTATACAAAAATTATAGAGCGTCGTTGCAAAAGAGAACCTGTATCACGGATTATAGGAACCCGTGGTTTTTGGAACCTCACATTGAAAATAAATCTATCGTCTCTTGACCCAAGACCTGACAGTGAAATATTAGTGGATTCTATTCTTAGGAACTTCCCAGATAAAGCCGCCAACTTAAAGTTTATTGACTTTGGAACTGGGACGGGGTGCTTACTATTATCGGCTTTAAACGAATTTCCCAATTCAAGTGGCGTGGGTGTCGATATTTCCAAGGAATGTATAACATTAGCCAAAGAGAATGCTGCATTAAACGGGCTTAGCCAAAGAGCACTCTTCATAGAAAGTGACTGGGGTAGAGAAGTGACCGATAAATTCGATGTCATTATAGCTAACCCACCTTACATTCAGTCCGGTACCATTTCCACCCTTGACCCAGAAGTCAAAGATTTCGACCCGCATATAGCATTAAATGGTGGTCAGGATGGACTATCCTGTTACAGGAAACTAGCTCCCCAATTTGTGGAAACCTTAAAAAAAGGAGGCCTTGTTTTTCTGGAGATAGGTTATAATCAAAGAGAAAGCGTCTCTAAAATAATGGAGCATAGTGGCCTCAAGTGCCTTTATGTAAATCAAGACCTTGGGAACCGCGATCGTTGCCTAATTTTGGCTCATCGCCATCAATATTAAAGTAATTATCAATTTATACTTGGATTGGATGAAGAACCCTACTAGTATGAAATTAGCCTTGAGGAAAGCATCTTCTGGAAAGATCTTTTTTTGGCTATAAATCAGGTACAAAAGATAGTTCACCCAAAGCAAAGGTTTATGTGTTTGCATTTGAAAAGACGAAGAGACAAACTTCGTCAATCAACACCACAGAAATGGTAAATAATGAGACAAAGTTCCCATTCTAAACGTGGCCGAGGTAGAGGTGGAAACCGCCGTTCCTCAGGCCCTCCTGGCCGTAATCATACTTTTGATAGCAACGGTCCCGATATAAGAATACGGGGCAATGCGCATCAAGTTCATGAAAAGTATATGAATTTAGCTCGCGAGGCATCAACAAATGGGGAAGTTGTGCTGGCTGAAAGCTATTTTCAACATGCTGAACATTATTACCGAATATTAAGCGCTTTTACAGATGATAATAACTCAGAGGCAAATAAGAATAGAAATCAAAATAATGGGAATAACCACTCGAACAATGGGCAAAACTCGGGGCAATCAAACACACTCTCTATGACAACAGAACCAACAGAGTCTGAAAAACAACAAGAACACAATAAAGAGGCATCAGCAGACGGGGTTGAAACAATTGAGGAACGTGAAATAAATATAGAAGGCGCGGACGACGGTAATAATCCAACAATCGCATTACGAAGCCACCAAAGGGTCGATACGAAGATCGAACCCGACAGTAGGTTGGATGAAGAGACCAATGATGAAGCCTCAAAGAATGAACGACATGCCAGGCCCCGTCGGCGAATAAAAAATAATGTCGCTAGAGATAAAGAAGAATCAGCTGAGCCCGAAGGTCAAGCCTCCTATAGTTCCGATTGAAAATAGCCAACACTATTCCGAAATAAATTTATCAAAAACAGTCCTTTTCCGTGATAAAGATTGACTTAGCTAACTCAGAAAAGGTTGTTAGTTTGGTAAAGATCATAGGATGATTTATTTATACTTGTAGAAACTTCAATAATCCCCATATTGCGAGAGTAAGTTTAAAAGAAACTGCGACATGTAAGTGCCTAACCAAAAAGGCTAAGGGGAATAGTATGTCACCTTCTTTTTTAGCTCCTAATTAACTCTATCCGAACCCGAAAAATAATCACAGCTATTGGAAAATCTGCTCTAAAAAATGGATACCCTTCAACGATACAAGAGAGGATTTTTACTTTAGTAATCTTTGGAACCAAGGTTAAACTAGTATGGCAGACGACAAACCAAAAAATAAAACTCAATCTAATCAAGCTTATAAAGCTCTGGAAAAGTATACCCGCGATCTTACTGAAATGGCTAAAAATGGTAGCTTGGATCCCGTAGTAGGTAGAGGTGACGAAATCCGGCGTACGATACAGGTAATCGCAAGAAGGACAAAAAATAACCCTGTCCTAATTGGTGATCCGGGAGTTGGTAAAACAGCAATAGCAGAGGGGTTAGCGTTGCGTATTATCAATGGCGATATTCCGGAAACACTTAAAGATAAAAAACTGCTCAGTTTAGATCTAGGCTCCATAGTTGCGGGGGCAAAATTTAGAGGAGAATTCGAGGAACGACTCACTTCATTACTGGACGAAGTTACTAGAGCAGCAGGAGAAATAATACTTTTTATCGATGAATTGCACACTTTGGTGGGCACTGGGGCTACCGAGGGATCATTAGATGCATCGAATATGTTAAAACCTGCTCTAGCGCGAGGGACGCTGCATTGTATAGGAGCAACTACACTTGATGAATACCGGAAGCATATCGAGAAAGACGCGGCATTGGCTCGCCGGTTCCAACCTATATTTGTTAACGAACCTAGTATATCCGAAACGATTAATATACTCCGTGGCCTGAAAGAAAAGTACGAACTGCATCACGGGGTTCAAGTCATGGATAAAGCTATTATCTCTGCCGTAAAATTATCTGATCGCTACATAAGTGAAAGGTTCCTTCCAGATAAAGCAATTGATCTTATAGATGAAGCTGCTTCGAGCCGGAGGATAGAAATAGACTCAAAGCCTGAAGAAATTGATGCACTGGATAGAAAAATTATAGCATTGAAAATAGAACAAGAGGCTGTAAAAAAAGAACAGGAGAACAGCAACGAAGATCGTTTAAATCATTTAGAGAATCAATTATCGATATTACAAGAACGTTCTGAAACGCTGACCAAGAATTGGAATGATGAAAAAGCTATTTTAAGCCAAATTCAGAGTCTTCAGGAAACTCTAGAAAAAACTAGACAAGAATTGCTCGAAGCCCAGAGATCTAGTGAATATGAAATCGCGGGACGATTACTTTATAGTGAGATCCCCAATCTAGAAAATAAGCTACAGTCCATGAAGAGCAAATCATCCAAAACACTAGTTAAAGAAGAAGTAACCTCAGACGATATAGCTTCGATAGTCTCTCGTTGGACCGGTATTCCATTAACTAAAATGGTTTCTACCGAACAAGAAAAACTATTAACAATGGAAAGCTTCATCAACAATCAAGTTATAGGACAATCATATGCAATCCAAGAAGTAGTGAATGCCGTTCAAAGAGCTCGCGCAGGGTTACAGGATCCATCGCAACCAATCGGTTCTTTTTTGTTTTTAGGACCAACTGGTGTTGGGAAAACAGAATTGAGTAAAGTTCTAGCTACGTTTTTATTTGACAATAGAGAATCCATGACTCGGATTGATATGTCTGAATTCATGGAATCGCACTCTGTTGCACGTCTGATCGGCGCTCCACCCGGATACGTCGGATATGAAGAAGGCGGCATGCTAACAGAGGCTGTCCGCAGGAGACCATACCAAGTTCTGCTTTTTGATGAAATTGAAAAAGCGCACTCTGAGGTTTTAAACATACTGTTGCAGGTATTAGATGATGGACGGCTTACCGACGGGCAAGGCAGAACGGTCAATTTCAGAAACACCATAATAATCATGACTTCAAATATTGGAGCAAATCATTTCTTATCTTCTTCTGA
>CALIMD010000103.1 GCA_938028645.1 uncultured Alphaproteobacteria bacterium | reverse complement strand
GGCGCTAAATATGGCGGCTCGGTGGTTTCCAGGTAAATTCGCTATTCTGGGTGGATGGGCACAAATGATGGGATCGGCTGGAGGCTTTATTGGTCAGGCCCCGTTAGGTATTGCTGTCGCCACTTATGGTTGGCGATTTTCTAGTATTTTTTTAGGGTTGGCCGGCCTCTGTCTTGCTTTTTTATTAGCATTTACCGTCCGAGATCCAAGGGAGACAAAACCTCAAAACAAATCTCCAATTTTGTATGGATTAAAAAAAGTTGCTGTTAATAGACAAACCTGGTTGGCGACGATATCTGCTGGGGGCCTTACGGGTACGTTACTCGCGTTTGGTGGTTTGTGGGGGGTGCCTTATTTAATGGTTGCTAAAAGCATAAATAAACCGGAATCAGCCGGATTTGTTTCGATGGCTTTTATTGGATGGGCTATAGGTGCCCCCTTAATGGGGTGGCTTTCGGATTTATTGGGGAAACGACGGCTAATATTGATCATTGGCTCAGCAGGCGCCTGTTTGACCACTATAATACTGCTTGTGTTTCCAAATATGCCAAATATTCTTCTTGTTTTTGTTCTTGGAATACAGGGTGCTTTATCTTCTTCTATGATCTTAGGATTTGCGTTGGCCAGAGAGAGTAATCCTCCAGAAATGAGCGGGGCTGCTTTAGGATTAATAAATACATTTGCGGTTGGAAGCGGAGCAGTTTTGCAGCCATTCGCTGGTTATATATTAGATTTACAGTGGGATGGTACAATAATGGATGGCGTTCGGATCTACGATGTTGTGCATTACCAATACGCACTTAGTATTTTGCCAATCGCCTGCGTTTTTAGCTTGATTGCGGCTATTTTGCTGAAAGAAAAGCATTAGATCACTTGGTATATCAAGGGCTCTTCAAAATTTAAAAAGATATAGAACACTTACATAAGCTATTTGCTTGTGTGCTTAAATTAGATTAATACTATTGAAACTATGCTGTTTTATACCGATTAGAAAAGTAGAATGCTTTATGAGGTTTTTTGGACAGGTAATTAGCTTATGAGCGGTGAAAGTTGGCAAGACCGTATCTCTAGTAAGGCTGTGGACGAGGATAAAGAGGAATCTTCAGTTGTCTCGGATGATGCGGATAAAAAGACAGGCGATAACTGGCAAGACCGAATTGGCAGCGGTCAAAAAGAAGAAGTCAAAGCTCCAACTATAACGTCCACGCTCACTAAGGAGCAGCAACAGGATCTGCAAACACTGAAACTTGCTATGTCAGAACATCAAAAATGGCTGACAAAGAAGAAAGGTGGGAAACAAGCTGATTTTTCAAAAAAAGCGTTCGAAGGGCAAGATTTAGCTGGTTGGCATTTGGCCAAGACCTTGATGGCTGGAACAAATTTAGCAGGGTCAAGCCTAAAAGGTGCCGATCTGACTGAGGCCGATATGTTCGGAGCGACACTTCGGGATGTGGACCTGCAAGACGCAAATTTAGAGGGTGCGGTATTAAGAGGAGTGTCTCTAAAGGGTGCGAATTTAACTAACGCCAATCTAAAGGATGCTGATCTTCGTGGAGGAGTTATGATGGGAGCGGATGGCGGCGCCTCGATAGGCAGTGAACGCTCAGATCTCACTGCTTGCCTAATGGATTACGCTCAAGGAACGAGAGCAAAAATGTCGAATGTAGATTTTCAAGGGGCAAGCCTCGTAGGGGCAAACCTGGAAGGAGCCCAACTATTTGGTTCGGATCTTTCAGATGTAGACTTATCTTACGCAAACTTAAAAGGAGCGGATCTCTCAGATACTAGACTTAAAAATACAAATCTGAATGGTGCAGATCTAACTGGTGCGAAGTTAGCAAATGCTAAAGTTGAAAATGTCAGTCTTCGTGGCGCTAAAATGAGCGAAGATACTGTCGAAGGTCTTGATAAATCGGAGCTGGATATTGGAGATAAGCCAAAAGTAGTGAGCTATGATGAAATGGATCCAGAAGTCAGGGCTTCCCTTGATGGCCACCAGAAATGGATCTCGACAAACGGTGCTGAGGGACAGCGTGGAAGAATGGACGGATTGGACCTTTCATACCATGACCTCAGCGGACTGGATCTTTCCGGTATCCAAATGCGAGATGCGAAATTAAGAGGTGCACAATTAAAAGCATGCAGTTTAATTCTTGCGGATCTTGGTGGAACCGATGTTTTCGATGCTAACCTATGCGATGCGGTCATAATTGGAACCAATCTAACTGGTGCAAACTTGAAGCATTGTAATTTGACGAACGCCGAAGTAGGTGAAATTTCAATTGTTGGTAAAGATGGTAACGATACCGGTAGGTCTCATAAAACCAGCTTTGAAGCCGCAAATTTGGTTAGAGCGAATACCAAAGGCTGTAATCTAAATGGCTGTGTAATGGAGAAAGCTATCCGAGATAGCTGATTATAACGCGGTAATACATCAATTTTTATTACCGAATAGATCAGCATGCTGGAGCCCAATATAATATGGCTCATCGCCGTCTAAAAATACGTTTACCTTCGCATTATAACAAATGTGCTCAAAGCCGTGTTTATCGATAACACGCATCTTTTGCTTTTTGAAGCTACCATCTTCTTTTTTGGGGCCGGTTATATAAGAAGTGAACCTTTGCACTGGATTTCCAAATAGTGGCATTCCTTGAAATTCTTGAAGTTTCGTGCTTGCGGCCTCGATTATTCTTTGTGGATTTAAATCGGGATTACCGGGTACCCCCGGCCTTTTGAACTCACCTATTACGATTTGATGTGTGTTGGTTTTACCGATAAGCCGCGCCACGTTGATAGTGACATCACCAACAATATACTCATCGCTAGTGTGCAGTACATCGCGACCCGGTGCATAAAAGGAATAGTGACTTCCCACACTGGCTGCAGTTCGGATATCAGGAGCTGCATCCTTCTCAGTTATGGCTCTTTTTAAACCAGAATAGTAGGTTAAAAAAAGTTTCAGCAGGACAAATAGGGCCACATCCGCATCTGGCCCCGTGCGGGTATTCCATATATAAAATCCATCACCAGTAGTAGAGCGCCGCATTTCCATAGGAAGGTTTTTTTGTTTGCAACTCTCTTCTGCGATATTAAGAGCAAATTCGAGTGTTGATAGCTGGCTCGCCTGAGCCTCAGGAGTGTGTTTCGAAAAACCAACGATATCTAGAAGAGCAACTGCCCTATGATCTGTTTTAAACGTGGCGTAGTTCTGAAAAATTTCTTCAATTTCATCGGTTGTAAGACCTGCGTCATCATCACCAATTTTAAAATCCAGTCTAATCTCCATCGGTTCGGAATCTAATGATTGGCTAACCTCCTGAAAAATTTTACTTTCTAGGTTTCGCGGCCCCCTAAATACATTGTTGTGTGGATTTTTTGTGTTGAACAAACGTACTTTAGGTATGGTTATTATATCTACACCTGAGCTAGTTGCGGTCCATCCAACTAATGAATTACTTCCAAAGGACCAAAGATTAAAAAACAAATTGTTCATTTGCCTTTTCAATGGCCCTTTATGTGCAGCATCAGTCGATTCAACAGCTACGTCACTCAATCTTGGCTCCTACGTTTAGTATTTAAAACTAAGCTAAATTTATGAGAAGAGAAAAGTAAATGAAAATTTTGAATTATTCGATAATAGTTTTTAGTGTCTAAAAGAGTTACCCAGTTTTTTTTGAAACGCTTTTTTCAATGAATGAGATTAGTAAGGAGGCTTGTGCAGCCCCTTAGGGGAAACTGTAAATAATTCACAGCCATCTTCGGTTACTCCCAAAGAGTGCTCGAATTGGGCAGATAGAGACCTGTCTCTTGTGACAGCGGTCCAACCATCAGGTAGTATTTTTACATTAAATTTTCCTGTATTTATCATGGGTTCAATAGTAAAAAACATTCCTTTTTTTAGCTCTGTTCCACTTCCCTTTTTCCCATAATGAAGTACGCTTGGTGCAGAGTGGAATACACGGCCAAGCCCATGACCACAAAAGTCACGAACTACGGAACACCGCTCCGCCTCTGCGTATTTTTGAATGATATATCCAATATCTCCAAGTGTTGCTCCTGGTTTCACCACAGAAATTCCGCGCATTAGGCATTCATAGGTGATATCCATGAGCCTGGTGGCTTTTACATTAACCTTCCCAACTCCAAACATTCGACTAGTGTCACCATACCATCCATCCAGTATTACTGTAACATCGATATTTAGTATATCACCATTGATCAATTTACGGGGGCCTGGAATTCCGTGGCAAACTACATGATTGATCGAAGTGCAGATTGATTTTGGGAAACCTTTATAGTTTAGCGGTGCGGGCACTGCATCATGATCTAAAATAAAATCGTGGCATAGTTTGTCGAGTTTGTCTGTTGTAACGCCGGGTTCTACCATAGGTGTAATGAAATCGAGTGTTTCTGCCGCCAGTCTTCCAGCTCGACGCATTCCCTCAAAATCATTTTCATCATGTATTTTTATATGTCTGGACTCTGTGTCGACCATTATCGTTTTTTACCTCTGGTTTTGCCTGGAGAACCACACTAAGGCGTTTCAATTTTCCAAAATTATACAGAAAGTCTTTCATTGTTATTGTTAGAACTTTCAATTCGCTTTTTGAAGCTATTTCCGACACAAATTAATATTTTTATATAAAATACAAAATGATTTTGGCATGTTACTGTCGTGGCTTCCTATGAGGTAGTTTTTGCCGAATTAGCGTCTTCGCGCAATTCTACCCGGCGAATTTTCCCTGATATTGTTTTAGGTAGTTGCTCTCGATATTCTATTTCCCTTGGATATTTATATGGTGCTGTAACTTTCTTCACGAAATTTTGAATCTCTAAAGTAAGGCTATCTGTTGCTATTTCTCCTGGCGCAAGGATTACGTATGCTTTTACGATTTCGCCACGCATTTCATCTTTTTTTGCTACTACTGCTGATTCTTGAACGGCGGGATGTTCGATTAGAGCACTCTCCACTTCGAACGGACTTATTCTATATCCCGCTGACGAAATTATATCATCCGATCTCCCGACAAACCAAATATATCCATCTTCATCTCTAGTTGCAGTGTCACCCGTATAATACCAACCATTTCTGAATGCAAAATCGGTGGCTGGTTTATCTTTAAAATATCCAGAGAATAGACCAAGAGGATGGGGGTCAGTTATTTTTACAGCTATGTGCCCTACCACATTATCAGGACATAGTTTGCCCTCGTCGTCTATAATATCTACATCTAATCCCGGTACGGGTTTTCCCATTGAACCAGGTCGAATCTCCATCCCAGGATAGTTGGCTATAATATTAATCGTTTCAGTTTGACCATATCCATCATATATATCGCAGCCAGTTGCTATTTTCCAAGATCTCATTGCCTCGGGGTTAAGAGGTTCACCTGCTCCAATACAATGTCTAAGCGATGATAAATTATAATTTGTTACATCCATTTGCGCAAAAAGTCGATAAACTGTTGGTGGCGCACAGAACGTGGTTATCTTGTGCTCTTGTATGATGCCTAGATGTTCGTCAGCATCAAACCCATCACTGTCAAAAAGCAAAATTGCAGAACCGGCTATTAGAGGAGGAAATAAGAGTCCCCAAGCAGCCTTCGCCCAACCGGTATCAGTTAATGTCCAGTGAACGTCAGTTTCTCCCAAATTCATCCAGTATTTTTGCGTTATAGTATGTGCGAGCGCATAACCATGATCCCGTTCTACCATTTTGGGCATAGAAGTCGTTCCCGAGGTGAAATATATCAGCATTGGGTCTGTGGATTTATTGGGAGCAACTTTATTGCGTTCAAAATCTGGGGAGATATCCCGACAAGCATCTTCCATACAAACCCAACCCTCGGCGGTGTTTCCAGATACCGTTATTAAATGCCTCAGGCTTGGACAGTTATTTCGAATAGCATTTACTTTTCCTATATGTTCTTCTGTTACGATTGCAAGTTTCGCACCAGATCTATTTATCCGATATTCTATATCTTTTGCTGTTAACAAATTGGTTCCAGGCATGGCAACTACACCTAACTTCATGCAGCCTAGCAGAACGTGATACCAGGCTGCTTGTCTGGGAATCATTACGAAAGCTAGGTCTTGCCTAGTGTATCCCAAATCCAATAAGAGATTTGCAAATTTATTTGAACTTTTGTCCAGATCGGAATATGAGTGATAAACTGGGTTTCTTCTATTTGTGTTTAAGGTTATTAACGCTGTTTTATCATTAGTTTTAGCGCGCTTACTCACAACATCAAAAGCAAAGTTGAAGTCCATAGGGATATTTAATTCGAAATTTTTTCGGGCTTCATCATAATCAAACGATAGTTCTTTTATTTTTGTCATTATTTCCCCCCGATAAAGTGCCAACCCTCTTGATATTATGGTTTGGTTCTATGACAAATAGTAAACACCTTGCGTTGTTATTGCTTGCTGCCTATCGATGAAATTCCATCTGTTTCTCTAATCT
>CALIMD010000102.1 GCA_938028645.1 uncultured Alphaproteobacteria bacterium | reverse complement strand
AACTATAATCAATGATCATACAACATTGTTGTAAATTAATGAAAACAGTCTTTTTTCATTCTGTCATTTTCAGTAATAAATATTTATTTCTGCTAATCTTTTGCTTGTGTCATATTGAGTTGGCAAAATTAATTTTTTTGAATAGGTCAGATGCAACAATCATTATCAGCTCTTGTTCTTGCTGCGGGCAAAGGAACAAGAATGAACTCCCGCAAACTTAAAGTATTGCATGAGATAGCAGGACTGCCTCTTGTATGTCATGTCATTGAAGCAATAAAGCCACTGCAGCCTAATAATATTGTTGTTGTTATTCCACCCGGGCACGAGACTATAGGCGATGCTGTTAAGCCAGCCGCCATAAAAATTCAGCAAAATGCTCTTGGAACTGGAGACGCAGTCAAATGTGGAATAATGGATTTAAAAACTTTATCTGGAACTGTTCTGGTGGCCTTCGGTGCGGATCCTATGATTACTACCGAGACCCTGAAAAAAATGATTGAGGCAAGGGCAATCGAAAACCCACCTGATGTCGTTGTACTGGGCTTTAGAACCGAGAACCCGGACAGATATGGTCGATTGGTATTGGATGATGATGGAAAATTAGAAAGAATAGTCGAAGTTTCGGAGGCGCACACTCTTGATAAGCCTGTTGAATTATATAATGCGGGTGTTATGGCCATTAATGGAGCCAAAATAGCAGGGTTTTTAGAAGAACTTTCGCCGGAAAATGGAAAAAAAGAGTACTACCTTACAGATATCGTGGGAATTGCTTTGGCGAAAGGGGGGTATGCAGTTGTTGTAGAGGGAGAAGAATCAGAAAGCTTAGGCGTGGATTCTCGAGCAGACCTTGCAAGAGCAGAAGCGATGATGCAAGCGCGTCTCCGGCACAGAATGTTAAGCGGTGGTGTTACCCTAGTTTCTCCAGAAACGACTTTCTTTTCTCATGACACAGTAATAGGGAAAGATTCAATAATACATCCAAATGTGGTTATAGGAAAAAATGTGACAATAGGAGAATCGGTCGAGATAAAAAGTTTTTCGCACCTTGAAGGCGCAATTATATCCGACGAAGTTGTCATTGGTCCTTACGCTCGATTGCGCCCGGAATCCAAAATTGATAAGGGGGCAAAGATAGGAAATTTTGTTGAAATTAAGAAGGCGAAAATAGGCGAGGGTGCTAAAGTTAATCATCTTTCGTATGTAGGGGACGCTACTGTAGGACAGAATGCGAATATAGGCGCAGGTACGATTACCTGCAACTATGATGGTTTTGCCAAGCATCTTACAGTTATAGGTGATGATGTATTTATTGGTTCAAATACCTCTCTGGTAGCCCCGGTTGAAGTTGGTGATAATGCTATTATCGGAGCAGGAAGTACCATAACAAAATCTGTTGATGAAAATGCTTTGAGTGTAGTTCGCGGAGAACTAAAGGAGATACCGAACGGGGCTAAGAGGTTTCGTTCTAAACGGCAGCAGGACCGTAAGAAAGATTAGAATATGTGCGGTATTATTGGAATGATAGGAAAAACTTCTGTCGTGCCTTCTATTCTGGAAGGCCTTCGAAGGCTGGAATACCGAGGTTATGACTCGGCAGGTATTGCTGTTTTGAACCAAGGGACCACGGACAGGCGGCGTGCAGCGGGAAAAATAGCTAAACTGGAGAACGAATTAAGAAAGAAGCCATTGGATGGTAATACTGGAATAGGGCACACACGATGGGCAACGCATGGCGTTCCAAATGTAGTCAACGCCCATCCGCATGTCTCCGGTGCGGTGTCTGTTGTTCATAACGGTATTATCGAAAACCATAAACAATTAAGAGAAGAACTTGTTTCATTAGGTTTTGCGATGGAAACGGAAACTGATACAGAAGTGGCGGCGCATCTGGTAAAATATTACCACGACCAAGGTCTTACACCCGAAAAAATAATGCGCGCTATTATTGATCGCTTAAGTGGAGCCTATGCACTCGTAATTATGATAGCCGACTATCCTGGTATGCTTATGGCTGCGCGAAAATCGTCCCCGTTGGCGATAGGTTTTGGGAATAATGCGATGTTTGTAGGATCTGATGCGTTGGCACTAGCGCCGATGACGCGCCGCATCAGCTATCTGGAAGATGGGGACTGGACTATCGTTAATCAGGATAGTTTGACGATATATAATTCCAAGAACGTTCAGGTTGAGCGCCCGGTAAGCTTAACGGAAGTATCCGGTGCCCTTATAGGGAAAGGGAAATACCGTCATTTTATGGACAAAGAAATCCATGAACAACCAGAGGTAATAGGCTATACACTATCGGCTTTTTATGATCCCAATTTAAATTGTATGAAAATACCTAAAGTTGCATTTAACCCTGGTTTATTGCCTAAGCTAACAATAGTTGCTGCGGGAACCAGTTATTATGCTGGGATGATAGCTAAATATTGGCTGGAAGGCTTGGCTCGTCTTCCGGTAGAAGTCGATATAGCCTCAGAATTTCGCTATCGGAATTCAGTCTTGCCAGATGGGGGAGCTGCACTTTTTATTTCGCAGTCAGGAGAGAGCCTTGATACGTTAATGGCGTTAAGGCATGCTCGGGAAAAGGGGCAGCATATTATCAGTTTGATCAATGTGGATGAGAGCACGATTGCTCGTGAGTCTGATGTTGTCTTAAAGACGTTGGCAGGACCAGAAATTTCTGTGGCGTCTACAAAAGCATATACAACTCAGCTCGCTGCATTGCTATGCCTAGCAGTTGATTGGGCACAAAAACGTAATGTTCTAGATAAAAAGAAAGCGTTTGAGATAATGGATGAGCTCAGTCGTCTGCCCACAGCTTTGGCGAAGGTCCTTGCTGATAAGGAACGATGGAATGCTTGTGCTCATGAATTGGCGGGAGCCAGAGACGTAATATATCTAGGAAGAGGACTGAATTTTCCTACGGCATTGGAGGGAGCACTTAAGCTCAAAGAACTTAGTTATATTCACGCTGAGGGATATGCCGCGGGAGAAATGAAGCACGGCCCTATAGCATTACTCGATGAGGGAATGCCTGTCGTCATGGTTGCGCCTTATGATGAATGGTTCGATAAAACAGCCTCAAACTTAAAAGAGGCGCTGGCTCGAGGCGGCCGGGTTGTTCTACTTTCTGACAAAGAAGGTATCGAGCGCCTCGATGACAAACCGGCTTGGGTTTTCGAAATGCCTAAAGTAAATCCAATGGTTTCTCCTATATTGTACGCATTGCCTGTTCAACTCCTCGCGTATTATATAGCCCTTGAAAAGGGAACTGATGTGGATCAGCCTCGTAATTTAGCAAAAAGTGTTACCGTGGAATAAAATAATAGCACGGTAAGTGTTTTTGTATGGGTTTGGGCCTGATATAGTTAGATCATGAAAAAAGTTTCCGTTTTTGTTGACGTTCAAAATATTTATTACACAACAAAACAACAATTTAACTCTAATTTCGATTACAATAAATTCTGGAAACTAGTAACTCATCAAAGAGAGGTTGTTGGAGCGTTTGCCTATGCTACCAGCAGAGGTGATGCGAAACAGATCCAATTTCAAAACATTCTGAGAGCGATTGGTTTTGAGGTAAAATTAAAACCCTTTATTAATCGGTCTGATGGTTCTTCAAAAGGCGATTGGGACGTTGGAATTACAATTGATATCATGGAATGTGCGAGTAAGTCGGATATTATAGTTTTAGCTTCTGGCGATGGTGATTTTGATATTCTGATAAGTCGGATAAGGAAGATATACAACAATGAAACAGAAATTTATGGTGTTTCAAATTTAACTGCCAACTCTTTAAAAAATGTTACGTCTACTTTCTTCCCAATCAGTCGCGAACTTCTCTTAAGTTAGTCTGCTTTTCCAGCGATGGTCTCATCACCTTCTTAGAAAACGTTATTCTTGAAGTTTTGGTGGCAAGGTCTCATAGGAGCCTAAATTTTAGTTATTTAATCATGTTTGCCCAATAAATTGTTCAAGATTGAACCGCTTGATCTGAGTCTTCACGGGGTATTTGTTTTTAATTAAAACGTATCTTTTGGGCCCCATTTGGCTAAAAAAGCTCTTAATTGATGTTTTTCTTTCTCCAAAAACTCTAATTCTATCCGATAAGTAGCGTCATTGTCAGTGTCTTCGTTTAG